>JALWPC010000536.1:10764-13400 GCA_026995265.1 Paracoccaceae bacterium | reverse complement strand
TCGCCCCAGCGGATGTTCTCCCGCCCGATGGACCCGGAATGGGGCACCTTTAGCGCCAAGATGATCTCGCGCTCCAAGGCCACCGTGGTGCCGGTTTTTTTTGAAGGCTACAATTCCCGCCGCTTTCATGTGGCGGGCCGTATGAGCCGCACCTTGCGCACCGCACTTTTGGTGAACGAATTCAAACGCCGGATCAACAAGCCTGTCCGAATCTCGGTCGGCGAACCGCTTGACCGCGCTGTGCTGGATGCCTATGCCAAAGACCCGCGGGGCTTGATGGACTTTCTGCGGAATGCGACCTATGATCTTTCCAGCCAGCCGATCAACACCAATGAATACGGCCGCGATTTTTAAGTTTTTCAAGGGCGTGCCTTATGAAATCATGGATGGGACTAACCGCGATTTTTGTTGGCATAGGTGTGACGGGCTGGGCGGTATATAGTTATTTCAACCCCTCTGCCGAGAGCAATCCGATTGTAGCCGAACCGGGCGCTGACCACGTGACAGTGCTGCCCTGGGAAACGGTCGGAGACTATATGGCACCCAACCTTGGCTGGGTGCACCACCAGTTCTGGATGGTGCGGCCGATGCAGCTGTCTTACGGCGAGATGCAGGGGAAAAAAGCGCTCCGCTGTGAGACCAACGGCACCGCTTCTATTCTAAGCCGCACCACCGATATCGAGGTTGGAGACTTTCCGATATTAGTTTGGGATTGGTTGGTGGACGTTCCGGTTTCCTCGCCCGAAGACGAGGCCACCGAAGCGGGGGACGACCATCCCGCGCGCTTGCTTCTGAGAATGGAAGACCGCGAGGGCGGCACCTATGCGTTTGAAATTATCTGGAGCAACCAGAAATACCAACCCGGGGATTATAAATATATCGGGGATTTCGCCCATTACGTTGCCAATGGTCTGGATGAAAACACCGGCGTTTGGCAACACCAGGAAGTGAACCTGATGGAGATTTACCGCGATGTTTTCAAGCGGGACGATTTCCCGATCCTGAAAAGCATCGGTGTTTTTTGCGACAGCGACAACACGGGCGCGCGTAGTGTGGCCTATTTTACCGACGTGGACATGCGGGCGCGGTAGGGGCGGTATATTTTTCGCCACTTCATGGAAATCGCAAATTCCGAACAGAAATAATCCATGTAATATGTTGATAAACATGAAGAATATCGTAGTTTGCCACAACTACTAACCTAGGTTAGTAGTCAACATGCTGCCATGAGGGTATAGGGCAGAAAAACAATCTATCTAAAGGTGTCTCGCTGTTGTTCTGCCTTAAAATTCAAAGTGTTCCAGTGACGGGATCACCGCTTTCGCGCCAGAAAATTCATCATTTTTCGTATACATGCCCGGAGTTACAACGGTGCGCAATCCGGCAGCCGTTGCCGAAAGCAATCCGTTGCGGGAATCCTCGAAGGCGAGGCAATCCTTGGCGGGGAGGGCGAGGCGCTCCAGCGCCAGGTTGAAGAGGTCTGGCGCGGGCTTTTTGGCCTGCACCTGCTCGCCAGTGGCGACCACTTCGAAAATCTCTTCCGGCGCCTGACCCCAGCAGCAGGCGGTGAGGGCGTCGACATTGGGGCGGCTGGTGGTGGTGGCGATGGCGAGGCGCAGGCCTGCGGCCCGGGCGCGCGCGATCAGGTCGGCGACGCCGGGGCGCAGGGGCAGGCCGCCTTGGGCGAGAATTTCCACATAGCGGGTGGTTTTCTGGGCGTGCAGGGCTTTGATTTGATCCCAATCCATTTGTGGCTCACCGGGGCGGTGGGTGGTTTGGTATTCGTGCATCCGCTCCTTGCCGCCGGTGGTTTTGAGCAGGAGGCCGTAGGTGGGCACATCCCAGTGCCAGTCCATGCCGTTGGCTTTGAACGTGTCGTTGAAGGCCTGCCGGTGGGCCTCTTCGGTTTCGGCCAGGGTGCCGTCTACGTCAAAAATCAGGGCTTTGAGGGGCATGGGTCAGGCTTTCAGATAGGCGGTGAGGGCGGCGAAATCGTCGAAAAGGAAGTGGTGGCGCAGCTCCGCGCAGGGGGTTTTGCGGTAGCCGCCGGAGAACAGGGCGAAGGTCATATCGGCGTTTTGGGCGGTGAGGGCGTCTGTTTCGCTGTCGCCGACATAGAGGGTGTTGGCCTTGTCCGCGCCCAGCTTTTCCATGCAGCCGAGCAGGGGTGCCGGGTCTGGCTTATGGGTGGGGTAGGTGTCGCCGCCCACCACCACGTCAAAGTATTTCGTCAGGTCGAGGCCGTCCAGGATGGTGAGGGCGGGGGCGACGGGCTTGTTGGTGCAGACGGCGAGCTTTAGGCCTGCGGCTTTGAGGGCCTCAAGGCAGGCGACCACGCCTGCGTAAGGCTCGGTGAGGGTGAAAGGGTCGGCGTCGTAGTATTCGCGCATTTTGTCTACGGCGGCCTCGGTGAGGGGCTTGTTGTAGACGCGCAGGCAGCGCTCCACGAGCTTGGGGACGCCGTTGCCGATGAAGCTTTCTATGGTGGCGAGGTTCAGGGGGGCGAGGGCGTAGTCGGCCAGCATTTTGTTGGCGGCGGCTTGCAGGTCTGGGGCGCTGTGGATCAGGGTGCCGTCGAGGTCGAAGATGATGGATTTGGTCATGTGGGGGGTCCTTTTGGTGTTGTGGGTGGCGGC
>JALWPC010000536.1:0-10664 GCA_026995265.1 Paracoccaceae bacterium | reverse complement strand
CGTAGTCGGCCAGCATTTTGTTGGCGGCGGCTTGCAGGTCTGGGGCGCTGTGGATCAGGGTGCCGTCGAGGTCGAAGATGATGGATTTGGTCATGTGGGGGGTCCTTTTGGTGTTGTGGGTGGCGGCAAAGGCCCCCCTCCTAACCTCCCCCGCAAGCGGGGGGAGGGACGTGCTTAGCGGCGGGGTTAGCGCGCGGCTTCTGCGGCGTCGCGGATGGCTTTGATATTGGCGCCGTAGACCTCGGGGGTATCTACCGAGCCGCCGTTGAATACCGCCGAGCCGGCCACCAGCACATCGGCCCCGGCGGCGGCCATGAGGGGGGCGGTCTCGGGGGTGATGCCGCCGTCAATCTCGATGTGGATCGGGCGCTCGCCGATCATGGCGCGCAGTTTTTTCACCTTTTCGATTTGCGAGTGGATAAACTTTTGCCCGCCAAAACCGGGATTGACCGTCATCACCACAAACATATCGACAAGGTCGAGCAGATATTCGATGTCGCCCAGCCCTGTGCCGGGGTTGAGCGCAAGGCCCGCCTTGGCGCCGGTGTTGCGGATGGCTTGCAGGGTGCGGTGCGGGTGGGTGGTGGCCTCCAGATGCGCCGAGATGAAATCAGCGCCCGCTTTGGCGTAGGCCTCGATATACTGGTCCACGGGGGCAATCATCAGGTGCACGTCCATCACGGTTTTGACATGCGGGCGGAAAGCGGCCACGGCGGGGGGGCCGAAGGTGAGGTTGGGCACAAAGTGGCCGTCCATGACGTCCACATGCACCCAGTCGCAGCCCTGGTCCTCGATGGCGCGGATCTCCTGTCCGAAATTGGCGAAATCTGCCGATAGGATCGACGGGGCGATTTTGATTGAACGGTCCATGATGGGTCCTCACTGGTTGGTTAGGCTTGGCTGAGCGCGGCGCGCCAGCCGGGGTGGATGATGTCGGCGTCGGCCTCGAAGCTGGGGAAGGCGCGGGCGAATTCGGGGTGGTCTTTGGCAAAGTCGAACGGGTCGGCGCGCTGGAGCCAGCAGGCTTCGGCTTGGCGCAATGAGCGTGCGCCTGCGGTGGGGCCGTCTATGTGGCCGAATGCCCCGCCGCCAGCGGCGAGGATGACGTTGGAATGACCTAGGTTTTGCAGGAAAGACGGGAGGCGGAGGGCGTTGATGCCGCCCGACACTATCGCCGCCGAGCGGTTTAAGCCGTGCCAGTTTTGCTCAAAGTAAGGCCCCTTGGCCACGTTTTGGGCGATCATGCAGGCGATGGGGCGGTCGGCATCAAAGCCTTCCATGCGGCCAAAGCCCATGGTGCCGGTGTGGATGCCCGACGCCCCCAGCAGGCGGTGGATTTTGGTCAGCACAAAGGCGGAATAGCCGCGTTGGGAGCGCTGGGAGGTGATGGCCGCATGGCCTGCGCGGTGGGCGCTCAGGAAGCCGGGCAGGGTGCGGTGGGCATGGGTGAGGGCCATAGGGCCGGCGAGGTAGGCGTCCACATGAAAGGCGAGGCTTGCGGGGGTTTTGGCGAAGGCCTTCAGGGCGATTTCGGCGCGGCGGTCCATTTCGGCGGGGTCGTCGCAGGTGATGTTCATCGAGAAGATTTTGCCGCTGCCGGACTCGTCCTGCGCGCGCGCCAAAGCATCGGCCATATGCGCGAGGGTCTCGGGCAGGGGGGAAAAGCTCTGGTGGCCCTGGGGCTGGTCGTTTTCCACGAGGTCGCCGCCGCGCCAGAACTGGTAAGCGGCATGGGCGAGGGCCTCGGGGGAGAGGCCGAGCTTGGGCTTCAGGATAGCGCCGACGATCATGCCGCCTGCGGCCTCGTCCCGGCCCAAGTGTTTCCAGTGGCTGGCGATGGTGACCTGCGGGCCGTCAAAGGCTTTGAGGTAGGATTCGGGCAGGTGGAAATCGAACAGCTTCAGGTCCGCAATTTCACCCATGCCCTGGGTGTTGCCGACGAGGAGGTTCAGGAAGCTGGTGATCGAGGCCTTGCCGTCGCTGATGTTGAAATCAAACAGGGCCAGCGGGAAGGCGAGTTTGACCAGCCCCGTGGCGGGCTCGGCCTGATAGGCGACCACATCCAGCGCGCTGTCCTGCGCCAGCGGCACTTGGGTGCCTCGGCCGGATTCGGCGGCGAAACGGGCGGCAGTGGTGAGGAAGTCTTGCCCCTCGGAAGGGGTGAGGTGGTAGGCGGCGAGCACGTGGCTTGCCGCCAGGTCCGGGTCCGAAAGGGAGAGGCGCAAGAAACGATCCGCGTGATCCATGGCCCCTCCCTTCCTTGTTTTAATGGGCCCAAGCCCGGCGGCTTAGAGCGTGCCGTCGGCGTAGCGCTTGGCCATGTCATCCAGCGGGATGACCTTGATCTTGCTGGCATGGCCCGCCGCGCCGAAGCGCTCGAAACGGTCGATGCAGAGCTTTTCCATTTCTTCCATCGCCGGAATCATGAATTTGCGCGGGTCGAACTCGCTGGGCTTGTCCTTGGCCACCTTGCGGAACTGACCGGTGAGGGCCATGCGGTTGTCGGTGTCGATATTGACCTTGCGCACGCCGGATTTGATGCCGCGCTCAATCTCTTCAACCGGCACGCCATAGGTTTGCGCCATGTCGCCGCCGTTTTCGTTGATCAGGTCTTGCAGATATTGCGGCACCGATGAGGAGCCGTGCATCACAAGGTGAACATTGGGGATTTTGGCGTGGATGGCCTCGATCTGGCTGATGGCCAGCGTTTCGCCCGTGGGCTTTTTGCTGAACTTATAGGCCCCGTGGCTGGTGCCGCAGGCGATCGCCAGCGCGTCCACCTTGGTTTTGGCGACAAAGTCGGCGGCCTGGTCCGGGTCGGTCAGAAGCTGATCCTTGGAAAGCTTGCCGGAGGCGCCAGAGCCGTCTTCCTCGGCGGCCATGCCGGTTTCCAGGCTGCCCAGCACGCCGAGCTCGCCCTCTACCGAAGCGCCGACCCAGTGGGCCATGCGGGCCACCCGCTCGGAAATATCGACATTATATTCATAGGAGGCGGGGGTTTTCATATCCGCTTCCAGCGAGCCGTCCATCATCACCGAGGTGAAGCCATACTTGATGGCGGACATGCAGGTCTGCTCGTTATTGCCGTGGTCCTGGTGCATACAAACGGGGATGTCCGGATACATCTCGGCCAGCGCCTGAATCATGTGTTGCAGCATGATGTCGCCCGCATAGGAGCGCGCCCCGCGCGAGGCCTGCATGATGACAGGCGCGTTGACTTTCGACGCGGCCTTCATGATGGCAAGGCCTTGCTCCATGTTGTTGATGTTGAAGGCTGGCATGCCGTAATCGTTTTCGGCGGCGTGGTCCAGCAGTTGGCGAAGGGTAATAAGGGCCATTATATCTCTCCTGAGGGGGTGGGGGAGGGTGGCCTTGCCGGCCACCCGTTTGGGTTAGAGGCTGCCCATGGCAACCGCGGTATCGGCCATACGGTTGGAGAAGCCCCACTCGTTGTCATACCATGTGAGGATGCGCACGATACCGTCTTCCATGACCTTGGTCTGGTCCATGTGGAAGATGGAGGAATGGGGGTTGTGGTTGAAGTCCGACGACACGTTCTGCACATCGGTATAGCCCAGCACGCCCTTCAACTCGCCGTCTGCTGCCGCGCGGATGGCATTGTTGATTTCCTCAACAGAGGTGGCACGCTCGGGCAGGAAGCACAGGTCAACCACCGATACGTTTGGCGTGGGCACCCGGATGGCCACCCCGTCGAGCTTGCCGTTGAGCTCGGGCAGCACGAGGCCAACCGCCTTGGCGGCACCGGTGCTGGTGGGGATCATGCTGAGCGCCGCAGCGCGGGCGCGATACAAGTCCTTGTGCATGGTGTCCAGCGTTGGCTGGTCGCCGGTGTAGGAGTGGATCGTGGTCATGAAGCCGCTCTTGATGCCGATGGCATTGTGCAGCACATGGGCCACGGGCGACAGGCAGTTGGTGGTGCAGGAGGCATTGGAAACGATGGTGTCTTCTGCCGTCAGGGTGCCATGGTTCACACCGTAAACGATGGTTTTATCCGCATTTGCACCCGGGGCCGAGATCAGCACCTTTTTGGAGCCGTTCTTGAGGTGTGCGGCGGCCTTGTCCTTGGCGGTAAAAATGCCGGTGCATTCCATGGCGACGTCTACGCCCTCCCATGGCAGCTCTTCGGGGTTGCGGATGGCGGTCACCTTGATCGGGCCGCGGCCCACGTCGATGGTGTCGCCGTCCACCTTGACATCCACCGGAAAACGGCCGTGCACAGAGTCAAACTGCAGCAGGTGGGCGTTGAAATCCACGGGGCCGAGGTCGTTGATGGCGACCACTTCAATATCGGTCCGGCCGGATTCGATGATGCCGCGAAGCACGTTACGGCCGATGCGGCCAAAGCCGTTGATGGCTACTTTTACAGTCATGGAAATGTTCCCCTTAAGCGTTGATGAGTGTGGTTGCGGCGTCTGCCACCGCTTGCGCGGTGATGCCAAAGTGTTCGTATAGCTCGTTGGCCGGTGCCGAAGCGCCAAAGCCGTTCATGCCAATAAAGGCAGAATTGTCGCCAAGCAAGCCCCCCCAGCTTTGCTGGATGGCGGCCTCTACGCCAACACGCGGCGCGGTGCCCAGCACCTCGGCCCGATAGGCGGCTGGTTGAGCCTTGAAGCGCTCGAAACAGGGCGCGGAGACCACGGCGGCCTTCACGCCCCCCTCGGCCAGCTTGTCGGCGGCGTTCAGGGCGATTTCCACCTCGGACCCGGTGGCGATGATGGTGACATCACGTGCGCCGCCCTCGGCCTCGCGCAGCACATAGGCGCCCTTGGCGGATTGCAGCTCGTCGGTATGCGTGGTGCGCACCGTGGGCAGGCCCTGGCGGGACAGGCAGAGCACCGAAGGGGTGCCCTCGTCGGCCAGCGCCAGTTCCCAGGCCTCGGCGGTTTCCACCGCATCGGCGGGGCGATACACGTTCAGGTTGGGAATGGCGCGCAGTGAAGCCACGGTTTCCACCGGCTGGTGGGTAGGGCCGTCTTCGCCAAGGCCGATGCTGTCATGGGTGAGCACATAGATCACCCGCTTGCCCATCAGTGCCGAAAGCCGGATGGCCCCGCGCATATAGTCGGCAAACACCAGGAAGGTGCCGCCATAGGGCACGAAACCGCCATGCAGGGCGATGCCGTTCATCGCCGAGGCCATGCCGAACTCGCGCACCCCGTAATGGATGTAGCGGCCGGAGAAATCCCCGGCGGATACCGGCGCGGTCTGGCTGGTTTTGGTCAGGTTGGAGCCGGTGAGGTCGGCCGAGCCGCCGATGGTGGTATCGGTGGCCCCGTTGATCACCTCCAGCGCCATTTGGCTGGCTTTGCGCGTGGCCACCTTGGGCGCGTCGGCGCTCAGGGATTTGCGATAGGCGGTCATGGCTTTGTTGAGCGCCGCAAGGTTCGGGCCTGCTTGCAGCGCCTCGAAATCCGCAGCCTTGCCCGAGGCAGACAAGCGCTCGGCCCAGGCGCGCTGGGCGTCATTGCCGCGCTTGGCGATGGCTTCCCATGCGGCCTTGATGTCGGCGGGCACCGTGAACGGCGCGTGGGGCCAGCCGAGCTTTTCGCGGGCGGCGGCGATTTCCTCTTCCCCCAGAGGGGCGCCGTGGGTGGCGGCGGTGCCTTGCTTGTTGGGCGCGCCAAAACCGATGATGGTTTTGCAGGCAATGAAGCTCGGGCGCGGGTCGGCCTTGGCGGTCTCGATGGCCTTGGCCACGGCCTCTTTATCGTGGCCGTCCACCGCAATGGTGTGCCATTTGGCGGCCTCAAAGCGCTTGAGCTGGTCGGTGCCGGTGGCCAGCGCGGTGTCGCCGTCGATACAGATCGAGTTGTCATCCCACATCACGATCAGCTTGCCAAGGCCGAGATTGCCCGCAAAATCAATGGCTTCGTGAGAGATGCCTTCCATAAGGCAGCCGTCACCCACGATCACATAGGTGTTGTGGTCCACCAGATCATCGCCAAAGCGGGCGTTTTGCATCCGCTCGGCCAGCGCCATGCCAACGGCGGTGGCAATGCCCGAGCCAAGCGGGCCGGTGGTGGTTTCAATGCCTTTGGCATGGCCATATTCGGGGTGGCCCGCGGTGCGCGCCCCCATCTGGCGGAAATTCTCGATTTCCGACATCGGCATGTCGTCATAGCCCAGCAGATGGTGGATGGAGTAGAGCAACATCGAGCCGTGGCCTGCCGAGAGCACGAAGCGGTCGCGGTCGGCCCAGTCAGGGTTGGCGGGGTCGATATTCATGAAGCGGTTGAACAGCACCGTGGCGACATCGGCCATGCCCATGGGCATGCCGGGGTGGCCGGAATTCGCTTTCTGAATCGCATCCATGCTCAGCGCACGGATGGCATTTGCCATGTTGTTTTCCATAATATTACACCTTTTTCGCGTTTTGGGCCAATCGCAGGATCAGCGGTGTGAGGATCAGTTGCATGGCAAGGTCCATCTTGCCGCCGGGCACCACGATAGAGTTGGCGCGGCTCATCCAGGAGCCGTTGATCATCGAGGTGAGGTAGGGGAAATCTATCCCGTGCGGGTCTTTGAACCGGATCACCACAAGGCTTTCGTCCGGTGTAGGAATACTGCGCGAGATGAACGGGTTGGAGGTGTCCACCACCGGTACCCGCTGGAAATTGATGTCGGTTTGGCTGAACTGCGGCGTGATGCACTTCACATAGGCATCCATCCGGCGCAGGATCACATCGGTGATCGCCTCGGTGGAATAGCCGCGCTGGTCGCGGTCGCGGTGCATTTTCTGTATCCACTCGAGGTTGATCACCGGCACCACGCCGATTTTCAGGTCGGCATATTTCGGCAGGTCCACCTCGTCGTTTTTCACCGCGCCATGCAGGCCCTCGTAAAACAGCATATCGGTGCCGGATTCAAACTCGGCCCAGTCGGTGAAGGTGCCCGAAGGCGCGCCGTGCAGCTTGCCCTCTTCGTCGTTATGGATGTAGTGGCGGGTTTTGCCGCCGCCGGTTTCGCCGTATTCGCGGAACACGCGCTCCAGCTCCTTGAGCTCGTTGGCTTCATAGGAAAAATGGCTGAACGAGTGGTCGCCAGCTTTGATGCGCTTTTCAAACTCGGCCTTCATGGCGGCGCGGTCATATTTGTGGAAGGCGTCGCCTTCGATGCTGACAGCCTTAATGCCCTCGCGGCGGAAGATCTGGTCAAAAGTGTTTTTAACCGTAGATGTGCCTGCGCCGGAAGAACCAGTAACAGAGATGATCGGGTGCTTGGTGCTCATTTTCTTGATCCTTAAGCGTTAAACAGGCCGCGCTTTTTGAACAGCGGCGACATTTCGGTTTCTGGGAGGTCGTGGTAGGCCGCGACGCGGGTCACTTTGTCTTTCGAGCCGAACACAAGCGGGGTGCGCCCGTGCAGCTCGGTGGGGATCTGGTCGAGGATGCGGTCTTTGCCATCGGTGGCAATGCCGCCCGCCTGCTCCACCACAAAGGCAACGGGGGCGCCCTCGTAAACCATGCGCAGGCGGCCGCGCTTGTAGCCCTCGCGGTTATCGCCTGGGTAAAGGAAAATGCCGCCACGCGAGATAATCCGGTGGGTCTCGGCGATCAGACTGGCCACCCAGCGCATGTTGAAATTACGCTTGTGCACCCCTTCGGCCCCTTCGATCATATCGTCGATATAGGCACGGATGGGGGTGGGCCAATGGCGGTAATTCGAGGCGTTAATGGCATATTCAATCGCATCCGGCACGATGTTGACCCGCGGGTTCACCAGCATAAACTCGCCGTTTTTATGGTCGAGAATGAACATCGCGGTGCCGTCACCCAAGGTGAGCATAATGCCGGTTTGCGGGCCGAAGATGATGTAGCCCGCGGCGATCTGCTCTTTGCCCGGGCGCAGGAAGCTTTCATTCGCACCCTCTTTGGCCTCGAAAATCGAAAAGATCGTGCCGATGGAAACGTTGACGTCGATATTGCTGGAGCCATCGAGCGGGTCAATCGCCAGCGCAAGGTGGCCGTCGGGGTTCAGCGTCACCACGTCGTCCTGCTCTTCGGAAGCGTAATACTTGACTTGCGTTTTCTTGAGTTCGGCGGCAAAGGCATCATCGGCCATAACGTCCAGCGCTTTTTGCTGGTCGCCGCCCATATTCTCGCCCACGGCCCCGCCAAGCTCGCCGCCAAGCGCGCCGCGTGAAATGAGGGCGGCAAGATCCTTGCCGACTTTAGCCAGAGCGAGAATGGCCTCGCTCAGGTCTTTGGGCTTGTCTGAAAGAAAGCCGCTCAGGGTGGTGTCTGAGGTCATCGACGCTGTTTCCCTTTGGTTGCGAAAAGGTGAATAACGGATGCATGACAGATTGCCCGCAAAATAAAATTGAAAAAAATCTTTTTTGCGTTAAACAAAACTATGATTCACGAAAACGCCATAACCCTGAAACAGTTGCGCGCGCTGGCCGCGATTGTGAAAGCCGGAAACCTGACGGCGGCGGCCGAGATGCTGAACGTAACCGCGCCGGCCGTGTCGACCCAGCTCAAATTGCTGGAGAGCAATTTTGGTGTGCAGATGGTGCACAGAGGGCCTGATGGCAAGGCGGTGCTGACCCAGAGCGGGGCGGCCGTTCTGGCCACGTATCGGCAGATAGAGAACTCGTTAAGTGCTTGTTATAACAATATAAACGCGCTTAAAACCGGGAAGGTAGGGCACCTCACGCTGGGGGTGGTGAGCACGGCAAAATACTTTGCGCCGCGCATTGTGGTGGCGGCAAAAACCGGGTTGCCGGATGTGGAAATCAGCCTGTTTGTGGGTAATCGGGCAGAGATTGTCGGGGCGCTGGCGGATAAGAAAATCGACCTCGCGATTATGGGCCGCCCGCCCCGAAACCCGCCGGTAGAGGCGGAGGTTCTGGGGGAGAATCCGCATATTCTGGTGGCCCCCAAGGGGCACCCTCTGGCGGGCAGGCGCGACATTTCGCCCGAGGATTTGCTGGCCGAAACCTTCCTCTCCCGCGAGCGTGGCTCGGGCACCCGCATTCTGATGCAGCGATTCCTGGATCGAATCGGCGAGGGACGGGAATACAAAACCATGGTGATCGAGAGCAACGAGACCATCAAGCAATCGGCGATTGCGGGGCTGGGGCTGGCCTTTATCTCGGCCCATGCGGTGAGTGCGGAGCTGGAAAGCGGGCGGCTGGTCAAAGTTGAATTCGAGGGCTTGCCGATTGTGCGCCACTGGTTTCTAATCCGGCGGGCAGGGCGCGAGTTGCCGCCCGTGGAAAAGGCGTTTGCCGAATTTCTGATCAAGCTGGAGGGGCAATATTTGCCGGATGCACCATGAATACACCGCTGATTTTCGATGGCCATAATGATGTGCTGCTCAAGCAATTCGAGGGCGGGCGGGCGGCGCGCTCGGCGTTCAGCACCGGCAATGCGCACCATATTGATGTGCCAAAGGCCAAGGCGGGCGGCTTTGGCGGCGGGTTTTTTGCCATATGGGTGCCCAGCCCGATGGACGAGGACGGGATTTTCGAGCAGATGATGCAGCCGGAATATGATATTCCGATGCCGCCTGCGATTGATCAGGGCTATGCGCTGGGCGTGGCCCTGAAGCAGGCGCGGGCGCTGGCGGCGCTGGAGGGCGACGGGGCTTTGCGGATTTGCACCAGCGTGCCGGAGATTGCCGCGACCATGCAAAGCGGCCGGATGGTGGCGATTATGCATATGGAAGGGGCCGAGGCGATTGACCGTGATCTGGACGCGCTGCATGTGCTTTATCGGGCGGGGCTGCGCTCGCTCGGGCCGGTATGGTCCCGCCCGACGATCTTTGCCGAGGGGGTGCCGTTCCGGTTTCCCTCCACCGGCGACACCGGCCCGGGGCTGAGCCCGGCGGGGTTTGACCTTGTGCGGGAATGCAATGCGCTCGGGGTGATGCTCGATATGTCCCACCTCAACGAGGCGGGCTTCTGGGATGTGGTGGAGACCAGCGACGCACCGATTGTGGCAACCCATTCAAATGCTTACGAGATTTGCCCGAATGCCCGCAACCTGACGGATGACCAGCTGCGCACCATTGGCCAGAGCGGCGGCATGGTGGGGCTGAATTTTGCCACGGCTTTCCTGCGGCCAGACGGGCAGATGCAGGCGGATACGGGGCTGGAGCTGATGTTGCGCCACCTTGATCATATGATCGGGCTGGCGGGGGAGGACCATGTGGGGCTTGGCTCGGATTTCGACGGGGCGATGGTGCCCGAGGGGATCGGCGACAGCGCCGGCCTGCCGGCGCTCAGGGCGGCAATGCGGGCGCATGGCTATGACGAGGCGCTGATGGAAAAGCTGTGCTTTGGCAACTGGCTGGCAGTTTTGGGGCGGACGTGGAAATGAGCAAAATCCGCTAGCCCAAACACGCTGTGCCTTTGACAATTTGAATTCTCTTTTTTCGGGAACTCTGGTTATAAATCAATTGTTTGATATATAACCATAAAATCGCTTTGCACCATAACTATTAACCTAGGTTAGTAGTTATGGTGCTATTTAAGATAGCGAGTTGATTTATAAAAACATCATAAAGTAGAATTTGGTTCACGGCGAGGCTGGTTTGGCCTGCGCCGGCCACATGGCCCCGGGCCTACGGTTGGGTTACCCGTAATATTACGGTATACAATCCTTCATCCATTGCTTGACTATATGGTCAAACCTTGGGTT
>JALWPC010000535.1 GCA_026995265.1 Paracoccaceae bacterium | reverse complement strand
TATGCCCGCGAAAACGCCGTGGATTTCGTGGTGATCGGCCCCGAGGCCCCGCTGGCTGTGGGCGTTGCCGATGCGGTGCGCGCGGCGGGCATTCTGTGCTTTGGCCCGGGGGCGGATGCGGCGCATCTGGAAAGCTCGAAAAGCTTCACCAAGGAGATTTGCGCGGCTTGCGGGGCCCCCACGGCGGGTTCGGCGTTTTTCACCGATCTGGGCGAGGCGCGGGCCTATGTGGAGGCTTCAGGCGCGCCGATTGTGATCAAGGCCGACGGGCTGGCGGCGGGCAAGGGCGTGACCGTGGCCAAGACCCTGCCCGAGGCGCTGGCGGCGCTTGATGACATCTTCAACGCCCACGGCGCGGCGGTGCTGGTCGAGGAATTTATGGAGGGCGAAGAGGCGAGCTTCTTCGTGCTCTCGGACGGCAAAACCGCCCTGCCCGTGGGCACAGCGCAGGACCACAAGCGCGCCTATGATGGTGACGAGGGCCCCAATACCGGCGGCATGGGGGCCTATTCCCCCGCACCGGTGATGACGCCCGAGGTCACCCGCAAAGCCATGGACGAGATCGTGCAGCCGACGCTGGCCGAGATGGCGGCGCGCGGGATGCCCTTTCAAGGCGTGCTGTTTGCTGGGCTGATGATCAACGCGGGGCAGCCGCGGCTGGTGGAATACAACGTGCGTTTCGGCGACCCGGAAATGCAGGTGCTGGCCATGCGGCTGGGCGGGCAGGTGCTGGACCTGCTGCTGGCCACCGCCGAGGGCACCCTTGCCGAGGCGACGGTGAACTGGGCCGATGACCACGCCCTCACCATCATCATGGCCGCCAAGGGCTACCCCGGGGCCTATGCCAAGGGCGAGGTGATCGGCGGGCTGGACGAGCGCTCGCCGCAGGTCAAGGTATTTCATGCGGGCACGGCGCTGGCGGGCGGGGATGTGGTTTCCAACGGGGGCCGCGTGCTGGCAGTTACAGCGCGCGGCGAAACACTCTCTGACGCCCACGCCCGCGCCTATGCCCGCCTGAAACGCATAGACTGGCCCGGCGGCTTTGCCCGTTCCGATATAGGCTGGCGGGCGCTTTAATCTGGTGCGGCCACAGGGCAGCGGCAACACTTGACTACAGAATACGATGCCTTCGCCATTCCCGATCGGGTAGTCTGCAGCCATGACATTGCAAACACCATCATCCGCAAACCACTTTCCTCATCGCGGATGATGACCGCGAAATCCGCGCCCTGCTCAAACGGTTTTTGAGCAAACAGGGGATTTGGGTGTCCACCGCCGCTGACAGCGCCGAAATGCGCGATGCTTTGCAAAACTGGAAGATTGACCTCATCGTGCTCGACCGCATATTGCGCGGAGAAGACGGCCTGAACATTTGCCAAACCCTGCGCAAAACCTCGCGGGTGCCAATTGTGATACTCACCGTGCTGCGCCGAACCCTTATGGTGCCGCCTGGCATGGCGGGCCGCGCCTGCACCCTGAGCTTTGGTCAGTGCCGGCTCAATATCGGCCTGCGGAGCTCACCGCCGTCCACGGAGCGCTGGTAGACCCGAGCATTACCGGGGTTCGACTGTCTGGTCGCCTTTACCGGGCACCCCGGGCAGGTGAAGCGTCTGTTCGACCGCAAAATAGACATACAGGTCAGCCGCCTGCGCCTGCAAATCGAGGCTGACCCGAAGCATCCCGAAATCATCCGGACCACGCACAATGGTGCCTATATTATTGCTGCAACAGTGAGGTCACATGAAAACCCGTTTCCTGATACCCTCGCCTTTCGAAAATCGGCCCGCGTGCCTCTGGCGCTTTCCGCAACCAGCCTGCACGTCCTGATCGAATATGAAGGCCCTGGCATCCCTGAAGACAGGCTCGAAGACGTGTTTAATCCCTTCATAAGGCTGGAAGACTCCCGCAACCACGGAACCGGAGGCGCGGGGCTCGGACTATCGGTCGCGCGCACAAATATCCATCCACGCCCATGGCGACGATATTACCCCCACAAACCGCGCCAAGGGCGGGCTGTGCACAAACATCCGGCTCCCGCATGATCCGCCCACGCCCGCCAACACGCCCTCAAGTTGAAATGGTGCCCCCACACGGACTCGAACCGCGGACCTACTGATTACAAATCAGTTGCTCTACCAGCTGAGCTATAGGGGCGCCCGGCGCGTTCTTAGCGTTCTCTAAATAGGCTTGCAAGGATAAACTCGGCTGTGATCACGGTTTCTTGCATGGCTTTGTTGGCAGCGCAGGGCTAGGGTGGCGGTTTAAGATAGGGAGAGCGGAATGGCCGATGAATATACCCCGCCCAAGGTGTGGACATGGGAGCGTAAAAGCGGGGGCAAATTTGCCAATATCAACAGGCCGGTTTCCGGCGCGACCCATGAAAAGGCCTTGCCCGTTGGCAAGCATCCGTTGCAGCTTTATTCGCTGGCCACCCCCAACGGCGTGAAGGTGACGGTGATGCTGGAAGAACTTCTGGCGGCCGGCCACGCGGCAGAATATGACGCATGGCTGATCGACATCGGCGCGGGGGACCAGTTTGGCAGCGGGTTTGTGGCGTTGAACCCCAATTCAAAAATTCCGGCAATGCTGGACAGAGGCACCGGGCAACGGGTTTTTGAATCGGGCTCCATCCTGCTGTATCTGGCCGAGAAATTCGGCGCGTTCATGCCGGAGAACCGCGTTGAGTGCCTGAACTGGCTGTTCTGGCAGATGGGCAGCGCGCCCTATCTGGGCGGCGGCTTCGGGCATTTTTACAAATACGCGCCGGAGAAGTTTCAGTATCCGATTGACCGCTTCACCATGGAGGTCAAACGGCAGCTTGACGTGCTGGACAGGCAGCTTGCCGACAGGCGCTATATATGCGGCGCGGATTATTCTATCGCCGATATGGCGATCTGGCCGTGGTATGGGGCGCTGGTGTTGAATGAGGTTTACGAGGCGGCGGAATTCCTTGAAGCGGGCTCCTACACCCACCTCATGCGCTGGGCCAACGAGATAGAGGCGCGCCCGGCGGTGCAGCGGGGCCGGATGGTGAATCGCACTTGGGGGCCTGAGGGCGAACAGTTGCGCCAACGCCATGATGCCAGCGATTTTGACCTGCGCACAAAGGATAAGACTGGCGGCTGAAACAGGGCCGGACTTTCCGCACTTTTCAAACGGATAAAATTGGCTTAATACATTGTTTATGCGGCATAATTATGGCTGGCAATTGACCTCACTAAACCGGTTTAGTGAGGTCAATCGAACGGGGCGGATAGCGGCCCTGAAACCGGCGGGTTTCCGAACAAGCCTTGCGCCCCGCGCCCTTCCCCGTTAAACCGATTTCCAAACCTTTCAGCTTGGAAAAAACATGTCGATTGATACCAAAACCGCGCGCAAAGTGGCGCATCTGGCCCGCATCGAGGTTGCCGAGGAGGCGCTGCCGCCGCTGGCCGATGCGCTTTCCAACATTCTGGCCTTTATGGAGCAGCTCAACGAGGTGGATATTGAAGGCGTCGA
>JALWPC010000534.1 GCA_026995265.1 Paracoccaceae bacterium | reverse complement strand
ATGGCGGCACCCCGTGGTGCATCGGCCTTGGCTCCGGCGGGGCCACCGGCTGGCCTGCCACCGACTGGGTGGAAGACCTGATGCTGCGCACCCAGCCCCCTGCGGTTTATGACGATTGGGTCAGCAACGCCATGCCGTTCAACGACCCGCGCGTTGTCGCCGCCATCGAGGAATTCGGCTGGTTTGCCCGCAATGATGCCTTTGTCGCCGGCGGGGCCGGGGCTGTGGCCTCGACCGATTTCCGCGACAGCCCCAAAGGCCTGTTCAGCTCGCCGCCGCAGTGCTACATGCACCGCCAGGCCAGCTTCATTCCGGCCTTCTTCCCCGAGGGCACCGCGGTGGGCGAAGACGCTGATTTCTTCTACTTCCCTGCCTATGCAAACAAAGACCTCGGCAAGCCGGTGCTTGGCGCGGGTACGGTCTGGACCATCACCAATGACAGCCCCGCCGCGCAAGACCTGATCGCCTTCCTCGAAACCCCCGAGGCCAACGAGATCTGGATGGCCCGCGGCGGCTTCCTGACACCTCATAAGGGCGTGGATACCTCGGTGTTCGGCGATCCGACTCTGGCGAAGATGAATGACATTCTGCTGAATGCCACCACCTTCCGCTTTGACGGGTCAGACCTGATGCCCGGTGCCGTTGGTGCTGGCTCTTTCTGGACAGGCATGGTTGACTATGCCGGCGGCAAAGCGGCCCAGGATGTGGCCGATGCCATTCAGGCCTCTTGGGATGCCATTAAGTAAACCAGGCTGGCCCGGCACTGCGCCGGGCCACCTATTGGAGGGGAAAACATGCATCCGGCACTGCAAGGCATACTCACGATTCTCGTCGGTGTGGGCGGCTGTGTCGGGTATTTTTATCTCTCCAACCAGTTTCTCGACAAGGTGCTTTTCCCCGCGCGCGGGGAAAACGCGGGCCGGAATATAAACCGCGCCAACATCGTGCGCCCTTGGCTTTTCCTGCTCCCCGCGCTCTTGGCACTTGGCACCTATCTGGCTTATCCGGTGGTGGAAACCCTGCGGCTTTCCCTGACCGAGCGCAGCACATTGCCCGATGGCACCACGGCTTACGCTTGGGTAGGCCTGGATAATTATCGCCAGATGCTCAACCAGCCAAAATTCTGGGAAGCGCTGAAAAACAACGCCATGTGGCTGGCTGTGGTCCCCGCCCTTGCCACCGGCTTTGGCCTGCTGGCCGCGCAGCTCACCGACCGCCTGAAATGGGGCAACATCGCCAAATCGCTGATCTTCATGCCCATGGCGATCTCTTTTGTGGGCGCGGCGGTGATCTTCAAGCTGGTTTATGACATGCGCCCGATTGAGCAGGAGCAAATCGGCATCCTCAACGCGCTTTACCTTTACTTTGGCGGCGAGGCCCCCATTGCGTGGCTTACCGTGCCGTTCTGGAACAATTTCTTCCTGATGGCGGTGCTGGTCTGGATTCAAACCGGCTTTGCCATGGTGATCCTGTCCGCGGCCCTGCGCGGCATTCCCGAGGAAACCATAGAAGCGGCGATCGTCGACGGGGCCAACCCGTTTCAGGTGTTTTTCAAAATCAAAGTGCCGCAGATCAAGGGCACGATTATGGTGGTCTGGACCACCATCACCATCGTGGTGCTCAAGGTTTTCGACATCGTTTTCGCCATGACCAACGGCCAGTGGGGCACGCAGGTGCTGGCGAATTACATGTATGACAAACTGTTTCGCGCCAATGATTGGGGCGTCGGCTCGGCCAGCGCCATGGTCATTATGCTGCTGGTTACACCAATTCTGGTGTGGAACGTGCGCAATGCGCGCAAAGAAATGAAATAGGGGGCCGGTGTGGATATTGCAGGGCAAAAATCCAGCCTCTCATGGGCGGTGCATATTTCGGTGCTGGCCTTGGTGGCGCTGTGGCTGTTTCCCACCGTGGGGCTGCTGGTTTCCTCCTTTCGCACTGCTGACCAGATTTCCACCAGCGGCTGGTGGAAGGCGATGTTTCCCTCCCAGCAAAACCTGACCCTGCGCGCCGATGCGCCGGAGCTTCAGGTGCAGGAGGGCGGGCTTTATGTGATTGAAGGGCGGCTTTTCCCGCCGGAAAAACCCGCCGAAATCTCCGTCTGGGGCATTTCTTCGCGCGCGATCAACAGCTACACCGCTGGCGACACCGCGCCCCTGAAAAAGGGCGGCACCATCACCGTGCAGGCCGATGGACGCTACCGGATGGAAAACACCGAGCCGTTTTCGGGCCGCCGTGGCCAGCGCATCTTTGTCACCGCCACCACCCCGCCGGAATTCACCCTGCGCAACTACCAGAACGTGCTGTTTGACCCCGAGAATGCCGAGGGCATGGCCAAGGCCTTCATCAACACTCTTACCGTCACCATCCCCGCCACCATCATCCCGATCGTCATCGCCGCCTTCGCCGCCTATGCGCTGGCATGGATGGAGTTCCCGGGGCGGGCGCTGCTGATTGCCGTTATCGTCGGCCTGCTCGTGGTGCCCTTGCAACTGGCGCTGATTCCGCTCTTGAAGCTGCATAATGAAATCGGCATCGGCAAGGGCTACCTTGGCGCGTGGCTGGCGCATACGGGCTTTGGCCTACCGCTGGCCATATACCTGTTGCGCAATTACATGGTCGGCCTGCCGCGCGACATCATCGAGAACGCCCGCGTAGACGGGGCCACCGAGTTCCAGATTTTCACCAAAATTATCCTGCCGCTGAGCTTCCCCGCGCTGGCCTCCTTCGCCATTTTCCAGTTCCTCTGGACATGGAACGACCTCCTCGTGGCGCTGGTATTTCTCATCGACAGCACCGGCGACACCACGGTGATGACCAAGCAAATCGTCGAGCTTCTGGGCACACGCGGCGGCAACTGGGAAATCCTCGCCACTTCGGCCTTCGTTTCAATCGCCGTGCCCCTCATGGTGTTCTTTGCCATGCAAAAATACCTCGTGCGCGGGCTGCTGGCGGGGTCGGTCAAGTAATGGAAAACCATATGAACACAGCGCAAAACTGGTGGCGCGGGGCGGTGATTTACCAAATCTACCCGCGCAGCTTTCAGGACAGCACCGGCAATGGCATCGGCGACCTGCGCGGCATTGTGCAACGCCTGCCTTACATCGCTAAACTCGGGGTAGACGCCATCTGGATCTCGCCGTTTTTCACCTCTCCCATGGCCGATTTCGGCTATGATGTCTCGGATTTCCGCGATGTGGACCCCGTTTTCGGCACGCTCGCCGACTTTGACGCGGTGGTGGAAACCGCTCACGCCCTCGGCCTCAAGGTGATGATTGATCTGGTGTTCAGCCACACCTCAGATCAGCACCCGTGGTTCATCGAGAGCCGCAAAGCCGAGCCAAACCCCCACAGTGACTATTACGTCTGGGCCGACCCCAAGCCCGACGGCACCCCGCCCAATAACTGGCTTTCCATCTTCGGTGGCTCGGCGTGGCATTGGGAGGGGCGGCGCTGCCAGTATTACCTGCACAATTTCCTCACCAGCCAGCCCGACCTGAACTTCCACAACCCGCAAGTGCAGGACGAACTCCTCGACATCGCCCGCTTCTGGCTGGAGCGCGGCGTCAACGGCTTCCGCCTCGACACCATCAACTTCTACTTCGCCGATCAGGCCCTGCGCGATAACCCCGCCCTGCCGGAGAGCGAGCGCAACGACCTCACCGCCCCTGCGGTCAATCCTTACAATTATCAGGAGCATCTCTACGACAAAAACCGCCCCGAGACGCTGGGCTTCCTGCGCCGCCTGCGCGCCCTGATGGACCCCTATAACGCCGCCGCCGTCGGCGAGGTTGGCGACAGCCAGCGCGGGCTGGAGATTCTCGGCGAATACACGGCGGGCGACGACCTGATGCAGATGTGCTACGCCTTTGAACTCCTCGCCAGCCACCGCCCCGAAGCCGCAGACATAGCCGGGATTTTCGCCAAGCTCGACCGCGTGGCCGCCAACGGCTGGGCCTGCTGGGCCTTTTCCAACCACGACGTCGCCCGCCACACATCCCGCTGGGGCCTGAATGATGCCGCCAACCGCTGCTTTGCCACCTTGCTAATGTGTCTGCGCGGCTCGGCCTGTATTTATCAGGGCGAGGAACTGGGCCTGCCCGAGGCCGACGTGCCGTTTGACGCCATTCAGGACCCCTACGGGCTTGAATTCTGGCCCGAATTCAAAGGCCGCGATGGCTGCCGCACCCCGATGGTCTGGGAGTCAAGCAACCAGAACGGCGGCTTCTCAAGCGCCGCCAAAACATGGCTCCCCGTGCCGCAAGCGCACCTGAGCCACGCCGCCGCCAGCGCGGAGGCTGACCCCGCCTCGCTCCTGCACCACTACCGCCGCGCCATTGCCTTCCGGCAGGCCCACCCCGCCCTGCGCGTGGGCGATATGCAGGTGCTTTCCAGCACTGGCGTGCTTACTTTTACGCGCAGCACAGGCACCGAGACCCTGTTCTGCGCCTTCAACCTTGGCGACACCCCGCGCCAGGCCGACCTGCCTGCGGGCCAGTGGCAGCCGATAGGGCGGGCGCTTGGCAGCGCCGCGCTTTCGCCCGAAGGCCGCCTCACCCTTGAGCCCTGGCAGGTATTCCTTGCCGTCAAACCATAGGAGCACATTATGGCCGAGCTGAAAATGACAGGAATTGCAAAGTCTTACGGCGATTTGAGCGTGCTGGAAAACATTAACCTCGATATAAAAACCGGCGAGTTGATCGTGTTTGTCGGCCCCTCGGGCTGCGGGAAATCCACCCTGCTGCGCATGGTGGCGGGCTTGGAGAAGATCACCGCCGGCGAGTTGGAAATTGACGGCGTGGTGGTCAATAACATCCCCCCCGCCGAGCGCGGCATTGCCATGGTGTTCCAGTCCTACGCGCTTTATCCGCACATGACGGTGCGCGAAAACATGTCCTTTGCCCTGAAACTGGCCAAAAAGCCCAAAGCCGAGATCGAGGCCGCCGTGGCCAAAGCCGCCAAAATCCTCCAGCTCGAAGATTACCTCGACCGCCTGCCCAAGGCGCTGTCTGGCGGCCAGCGCCAGCGCGTCGCCATTGGCCGCTCGATTGTGCGGGACCCGAAGGTTTATCTGTTTGACGAACCGCTTTCCAACTTGGATGCCGCCCTGCGCGTCGCCACCCGTATCGAAATCGCCCAGCTCAAGGAGAGTATGCCGGACAGCACTATGATTTATGTGACCCATGATCAGGTGGAAGCGATGACGCTGGCCTCCCGCATTGTGGTGCTGGCCAACAAGGGCATTGCGCAAGTCGGCACCCCCTTGGACCTCTACGAGCGCCCCGAAAACGAATTCGTCGCCCGCTTCATCGGCTCCCCCGCCATGAACCTCTGGCCCGGCGAGATTATTGCCACAGGCCCGCAAACCCGCGTGCAACTGGCAGAGGGCTGCGAGGCGCTGGCAGACATCCCGACCACCGAAGCCGATATGGGCCGGCAGGTGAGCGTGGGCGTGCGCCCCGAGGACCTGCGGGCCACCGAGGGCAGGCCGGTTTTCACCGGCACAGTGGACTTCACCGAACTGCTCGGCGAGGTGACACAAATCTATTTCGACGCGACATCGGGGGAGCCGGTGATTGCCAAGCTGCCGGGCATTGTGCACGGTCTGCGTGGCCAGACCATCCGCCTGACCGCCCCTGCCGAAAAGGTGCATTTATTCGCGGATGGCCGCTCGCTCCTCTACCGCTAGCGCCGCACGGTGTTTCGGGACAATCGTCTGGGGCGCGTATTAGCGGGCCGATAGCAACATGTCGGCGATTTCCACAAAACCGTCACCGCCACGAGACGGGGCTATATAAGCGGGGATTGCCGCCATTTTACCCGCAAAATCGGCCACATTGGCCACGCCGCAGGCATAGGGGAAAGCGGCAAACATCGGGCTGTCATTGGGGCTGTCACCACAAAAAACCACGCGATTGCGACCGGTTTCAAGGTCCAGACCCAGCCGCTCGGCGGCAAAGCGGCGGCTCATGGAGAGTTTGTCATAGCGGCCATACCAGCCGTTTACATGGATAGAGGAGACCTTCGCCATGGCGCCGTCGGCCTCGAAAATATCGACAATCCGCTGCACGGCGGCCTCGGGCAGAGGCGGCACATCTTCGCAGAAATCAATGGCCAGATCAGCCTCGCGGTAACGCTGGTCGGCCGACACTGCGCAGCCCGGCACTTCGGCCAGCACCCGGGCTTGAATACGGGCCAGTTTTTCCCGGTTTTTTGCCCGCGTGGCCGCATCCAGATCATACACCCGCAACATTTTTTTGCCGGCGGTATCGTAGGAAAAATAAAACGCCCCGTTTTCGCCCACCACCCCCGCAACCGGCCACATACGCGCGATCATATCACACCAGCCTGCGGGGCGGCCGGTGATCGGGGCCACCTGAATGCCCGCGCTTTGCAGGGCTTCCAGTGCTGCGTAAGCATTGGCGGGCAGGCGGCCCTCATGGGTGAGGGTGTCATCAATATCGGTGAAAACGCAGGTGATATTGCGGGCAATATCGGCGGGGAACGCGCTGAGTGGCTGCATGACCGGCTCCGGAAAAATGTGCCTGAGGGCTAAGTGGCCAGCTTAGCGTATCCGCGCCCGAAGCGCCAAGCAATTTGGTTACGAAATCGGGGTAAGGGCGGCAGTGAGTGTTTTCAGCGCGGCCGCCAGTTTTGCCCGCGGACAGGCGATGTTGAGGCGGGCAAAACCTTCGCCCTCTTTGCCGAAAGCCTGCCCGCGGGTTACGGCCCAGCCCGCCTTTTCCCGCAGAAACGCCGTGAGCCCTTCAGGTGAAAGCCCGAGGGCGCGGAAATCAAGCCAGAGCAGGAAGGTGCCTTCCGGCTCTACCATCTGCACCGTTTTCAAAGGGGCCAGTGCTGCCCGCACAAGGGCCACATTCCCCTCGATATAGGCCAACGCCGCATCCAGCCACGGCCCGCCTGCCTCATAGGCGGCGACCATGGCCACGCTGGCAAAGGCGTTGTTTTTGTTCACCGTCAGGCGGCTGTTTTCAGCCTGAAAGGCGGCGCGGCGTGCTTGGTTGGAAACCACGGTAAAGGCCGAGCAGCAAGCGGCGATATTGAAACTTTTGGCCGGAGACAAGCAGGTGATCGCATTGTCGGCATAGGCTGGGCCGAGGGCGGCAAAGGGGGTGTAGCTGTGCCCGCGCAGGGTAATATCCGCATGAATTTCATCGGACACCACCAGCACATCATGGCGGGCGCAAATATCCCCCAGCTGCGTGAGTTCGGCCCGCGTCCAGACACGGCCAACCGGGTTATGCGGGTTGCACAAAAACAGCATTTTTGTGCGCGGTTCGGCGGCCAGTTTTTCCAGCCCGTCAAAATCCATGCCGTAGCGCCCATTTTGCAAGGTCAGCGGGTTGGGCCTGATTTTCCGGTCGTTTTCTCGGAGAATATCGTAAAAATCGAAAAATACCGGAGGCTGCACGATGATACCATCCCCGGGATCGGTGAAAACAGATGCCGCCATGGCAAGGATGTTCAGCACATTGGGGGCGCGCAGAATATGGGCGGCCTCGACCTGCCAGCCATGGCGGGCGGCGAGCCATCCGGTCAGGGCTGGCAAGAGGGTATCGGGCATAGCTTCATAGCCGAAAATGCCGTGTTCCAGCCGCGCCCTCATGGCGGCACGCACTACGGGCGGGGCCTGGAAATCCATATCGGCTACACCGGCGGCAAACAGGTCCGCGCCATTTTCACCCAACACCATTTTATGGGTTTTCAGCGCGGGCACCTCGCGGCGGTTGAATTCGGTATCAAACGGGTTTGGCAAGGCTAGTCCTCCAACAGCCACCTGAAGGTGTAGGTTGCCATGATGGCGGCAAGGAACTGTATCACAATAAAAGCGGCAATATTGGAAGGGTCGATACCGGCAAAGGAGTCCGAGAAACTGCGGGCGATGGTCACGGCCGGATTGGCAAATGAGGTGGAGGAGGTGAACCAGTAGGCAGCCGTTATATACAGCCCGACCACCATTGGCACCGCGCTTGGGCGGGCTTTGATGCAGGCCATAATCGTGCCAACCAGGCCGAAGGTGGCCACAAACTCGCCCATCCATTGGCCTGCGCCGGTGCGCAGCTTGGTCGAGGTCTCCAGAATCTCCATGTCAAACATGAAATGTGCGGCCAGAACCCCGACAATGCCTCCGGAAATCTGCGCCACCACATAAAGCACGCTTTCGGGCACCGAAATGTTCTTGCGCAGGGCAAAGCTCAGGGTAACGGCGGGGTTGAAATGGGCGCCGGAAATCGGGCCGAACACCGTGATCAGCACCACAAGAATGGCCCCCGTGGGGATGGTGTTGCCCAGCAATGCTATCGCCACATTCCCGCCCGACAGGTTTTCGGCCATAATGCCGGAACCCACAACTGTGGCCAGCAATGAAAATGTCCCGACCCCTTCGGCAAACAGCCTGCGCGGCATATTTATGATTATGCGGTTTTCCATCGTGAACCCACCTTACTACGGTAATTGCCGAGATAACCATAGTATAGCAATGAAAAGATAGTAAACCACCGGTGTTGGGCAGGACATAAAATGGACCAGAGCAAAGCGATAGAGGCCTTTGCGGCCACCCGTATGTATATCTATCGCCAGCTGGCCCGGCAGCCGTCCAACAGCCTGCGCGTGGGCGAGATTTCGAACCGGCTAAGGAGTGTGCCGCCCACGCTTTCGGGGCATCTGGCAATTCTGAAACGGGCAGGCCTGTTACGGGCCACCCGCCACCGGCGCGAGATCCATTATTCGGCAGATATGGTCGCGATCAATGACCTGATCAGTTTTTTGCCGCAAGATTGTTGCGACGGGCAAATGGCGCATTGCCGCGAGAATCTGGCCCTGTTGAAAACGCTGTCCTAGCCCTGCTCAAACGCCGCTTCCAGTGCGATTTCGACCATGTCACCGAAGCTTCGCTCGCGCTGGTCCGAGGGCAGCGCCTCATGGGTGACAAGGTGGTCCGAGATCGTCATAATCCCCAGCGCGCGGCAGCCATAGCGGGCGGCCAGGGTGTAAAGCTCGGCCGCTTCCATTTCCACCGCCAGAATGCCGTGGCGCATCATTTGCTCGTTCAAATCGGGCCGTTCGTCATAAAAGGTATTGCTGGAATATATGCTGCCCACATGGGTCGGGATGCTCTTACCTTGCGCCGCTTTATGCGCCGCCGCCAGCAAGCCAAAATCGGCCGTCGGGGCGAAGTTCAGCTCCCTGAACATGCCTTCAGATGGCGTGCTCAGCGTGGTGGCGCTCATCGCCAACACCACATCCCGCACCTTGATCGCCTCCTGCATCGCCCCCGCAGAGCCGATGCGGATCAGGGTTTTGGCCCCGAAATCGCGGATCAGCTCGTTGACGTAGATTGAAAGCGACGGCATCCCCATGCCGGTGCCATGCACGGTGACACGGTTGCCTTTATATGTGCCGGTAAAGCCCAGCATCCCGCGCACTTCATTCACCAGAACCGCGTTTTCAAGGAAATTCTCCGCCACCCAGCGGGCGCGGTAGGGGTCCCCCGGCAGCAGCACGGTTTCCGCAATATCGCCAGCTTTGGCTCCAATATGGACAGTCATCTTCTTCCCTCTCGTTTTGCGACATTCTGGTGCAAACGTGGGCAAGCTTCCAGCACTATTTGGGGTTTTGTGTTAACCAGATGACATCCCGCATGATTTGATTGAGGTCGAAATCCTTGGGCGTATAGACACGGGCAATGCCCAGCGCGCGCAGGGTTTTAGCGTCCGCATCCGGGATAATCCCGCCGACAATCACCGGCATATCCAGCCCCGCCGCCTTGAGCCGCGCCATGGTCTCTTCCACCAGCGGCACATGCGAGCCGCTCAGGATGCTCAGCCCCATGATATGCACCCGCTCGCGGCGCGCGGTCTCCACCAGCGCTTCCGGCGTCATCCGGATGCCCTCGTAAAACACCTTCATGCCGCAATCCCGCGCCCGCACGGCGATCTGCTCGGCCCCGTTGGAGTGGCCATCCAGCCCCGGCTTACCGACCAGAAAGCGCAGCGGCTCCTTCAGGCGCGCCGCCGCTGCCCGCACCTCCCCCTGAATATCCTCAAGCCCCGTGGTGTCATTGGCCATGGCCATGCTCACCCCCGTGGGCGCGCGATATTCACCGATCACCGCCCGCATGGCTTCGCCCCACTCCCCCGTGGTCACGCCCGCCTTGGCGCAGGCAATCGAGGGCGGCATGATGTTCTCGCCCGCCTTGGCCGCCGCCCGCAGGGCCTTGAGGCTGGCCTCCACCGCTGCCCCGTCGCGGCCCGCCCGCCACGCCTGCAGCGCCTCGATCTGCTCCTGCTCCACCTGCGGGTCCACCACCATGATCTCTTTGTCGCCACCGGTGAGCGGGCTAGGCTCCCCCGCCTCAAACCGGTTCACCCCCACCACCGGGGTGTCGCCCGATTCAATCCGCCCGAGCCGCGCCGCATTGGCCTGCACAAGGCTGGTTTTCATATATTCAATCGCCGCCACCGCGCCGCCCATCTTGTCGATATGCGCAATCTCCGCGCGGGCCCCGGCCTTCAGCGCTTCCACCTTGGCCTCCACCGCCGGATTGCCGTCAAACAGGTCGTCATATTCCAGAAGGTCTGTCTCATAGGCCATGATCTGCTGCATCCGCAGCGACCATTGCTGGTCCCACGGGCGCGGCAGGCCCAAGGCCTCGTTCCAGGCGGGAAGCTGCACCGCGCGGGCGCGGGCTTTTTTGCTCAGCGTCACCGCCAGCATCTCGATCAAAATCCGGTAAACATTGTTTTCCGGCTGCTGCTCGGTCAGGCCCAGAGAGTTCACTTGCACCCCGTAGCGAAACCGCCGCTGCTTGGGGTCCGTGACCCCGTAGCGCTCGCGGCAAATCTCATCCCACAGGTCCACAAAGGCGCGCATTTTGCACATCTCGGTGACAAACCGAATGCCCGCATTCACGAAAAACGAGATCCGCGCCACCACGGCGGGGAAGTCCGCCTCCGGCACCTGCCCGCGCACCTGGTCCAGCACCGCAATCGCCGTGGTCAGGGCAAAGGCCAGCTCCTGCTCCGGCGTCGCGCCCGCTTCTTGCAGGTGGTAGGAGCACACGTTCATCGGGTTCCATTTGGGCAATTCCGCGTAACAATATTCGACAATATCCCCGATCAGCTTCAGGCTCGGGGCTGGCGGGAAGATATAGGTGCCACGGCTCAGATATTCCTTGATAATATCGTTCTGCACCGTGCCTTTCAGCGCCGCCACATCGGCCCCCTGCTCCTCGGCCACGGCGATATAAAGCGCCAATTGCCAGGCCGCCGTGGCGTTGATGGTCATGGAGGTGTTCATCTGATCGAGCGGAATTTCCTGAAACAGCCGCCGCATATCGCCGAGATGGCAAATCGGCACCCCGACCTTGCCCACCTCGCCCCGCGCCAGAATATGATCACTGTCATAGCCCGTCTGCGTGGGCAGATCAAAAGCCACCGAAAGCCCGGTTTGCCCCTTGGCGAGGTTCTCGCGAAAAAGCGCGTTCGAGGCGCTGGCGGTCGAGTGGCCCGCATAGGTGCGGAAAAGCCAGGGGCGGTCTTTTTGCGGCATGATGGACTCCGGTTTAGTTCTTTATTGCACTGCAACAAAATTCTTGCAAGCAATAATGTTACGTAAACATCGCGAATTTCGGAAGATAGTAACGCCCTTACCCCTAGCCTTGTCGGGCCGCTGTTGTAAGCTACCCCCATGGGCGGGACGATTGAAATTCCGGTATGGCTGGCGGTGCTGGCGGGGCTGTTTGCGCTGGTGGCGGTGCTGGATAAGCTGCTGCTGCCTTCGGTGCGCTGGTATTTCCGCAAGCGCTTCAACCGCGCGGTGGAGCGGCTCAACACCCGCTTGCAACTCAAAATCCAGCCCTTCAAGCTCACCCGCCGCAAGGTGCTGATCGACCGGCTGGCCCATGACCCCCGCATCATGGAGGCCATCGCCAAAGAGGCGGCACAAACCGGCACGCCCCCCGAGGTGCTGGCCGAAAAGGCCCATAAATACGCCCGCGAGATCGTGCCGCATTTCTCCGCCTTTGCCTATTTCGGCTTTGCCGCACGGGCGGCGCGCTGGCTGTCGCAATCGCTTTACCGCGTGCGCATCGGGCTGCTCGATGAAGCCGCCATGGCCCGGGTGAACCCCGATTCCACCGTGGTGTTCGTGATGAACCACCGCTCGAATATGGATTACGTGCTGGTCACCTATCTGGCCTCGGAGCGTTCGGCGCTCTCCTATGCGGTGGGCGAATGGGCGCGGGTCTGGCCGCTGCAAGGGTTTATCCGCTCGATGGGGGCCTATTTCATCCGCCGCAAATCCCGCAACCCGCTTTATCGCTGCGTGCTGGCGCGCTATGTGCAAATGGCCACCGAGGGCGGGGTGACGCAGGCCGTGTTCCCCGAGGGCGGGCTTTCGCGCTCCGGCAAGCTGGGCGAGGCCAAACTGGGGCTGCTGAGCTATATCGTGCGGGGCTTCAACCCCGAGGGAACGCGCGACGTGGTGTTCGTGCCCGTGGGCCTGAACTATGACCGCGTGTTGGAAGACCGCGTTTTGCTGGCGGCGCGCGGCGAGGGCAAGCCGCAATTCAACACCGGCCCGCTGGCGGTGCTGCGCTTCCTGCGGCATCAGCTCTGGCTCAGGATAACGGGGAAGTATCACCGCTTCGGCTATGCCTGTGTGAGCTTCGGGACTCCGGTGTCGCTCAAGGGGTATCTGGCGGCGCACCCGGCCCCGCTGGAAGAGCAGATCGCGGGGCTTGGGCGAGACCTGATGGACGACATCGGCAAGGTGGTGCCGGTGCTGCCCGTTTCGCTGATCGCCTCGATTATGTTGGAGGCAGGCAGCCTGAGCAAAATCGGCGTGAAGGGTGCGGCGCACCGGCGGCTGAAGGCCTATGCCACGCGCGGCGTTTACAGCCACATCCCGCGTGAGGACGAGGATTATGCCGTGGATGTGGGCCTAAGGATGCTGGAAATGCGGCACATCCTGCGCCAAGAGGGCGGGGTCTATAGCGTGAATGAGGAGAACCGCGCGCTGCTGGAATATTACGCCAACGCGATTGCGCATCTGGAGGGATAGGTGCCAAACTGCTTTTCGGGGCTGCGCCCCGAAACCGCGCCTCGCCTTCGGCTCGGCGGGCGGCGCGTCCACCGTTGCACTGCTTGGCGAGATTGCACCCGCGCCGCGCTGCGGGCGTCGCGCGTGTGGCCGGATGGCCGAACTCTCGCGGAAGGTCGGCACCGCCCGCGTCCTACGGATGTCCGACAAAAAGACGACAGATGTCATACAGATTTCACATGCCATGGAAGTGGCCGTTTCAGCGCGGGCGAGGCCGGAAATTGTTGCACCGCACAAAAACACTTGCGGGAATCGACGGATAATGTCATTACAAAAACAGAAGTAATAGCGCAACATTGTTGCGCACTGATTTATTGAAGGACAGGCCCATGACAGACCCGAAAGACCTCTATGACATCGGAGAGATTCCGCCCCTTGGCCATGTGCCCAGGCAGATGCACGCATGGGTGATCCGGCGGGAGCGCCACGGGGAGCCGGCAAAGAGCTTTCAACTGGAGGTGGTAGATACGCCGACGCTCGATAGCCACGAAGTGCTGATTCTGGTGATGGCGGCGGGGGTGAATTATAATGGCGTCTGGGCCGGGCTGGGCACGCCGGTTTCCCCCTTTGACATCCACAAACAGCCCTACCACATTGCCGGTTCCGACGCGGCGGGAGTGATCTGGGCGGTGGGCGACAAGGTGAAACGCTGGAAGGTTGGCGACGAGGTGGTGGTGCATTGCAACCAGGATGACGGCGACGACGAGGAGTGCAACGGCGGCGACCCGATGTTCTCGCCCAGCCAACGTATATGGGGCTATGAGACGCCCGACGGGGCCTTTGGCCAGTTCACCCGCGTGCAATCCCAGCAGATCATGAAGCGCCCCAAGCACCTGACATGGGAGGAAAGCGCCTGCTATACGCTCACCCTGGCCACCGCCTACCGGATGCTATTTGGCCATCGCCCGCACACGCTTAAGCCCGGGCAAAACGTGCTGGTCTGGGGGGCGTCTGGCGGGCTTGGCTCGTTTGCCATTCAGCTTATCAACACCGCCGGGGCCAATGCCATCGGGGTGATTTCGGATGAAAGCAAGCGCGCGTTCGTGCTGGGGCTGGGGGCCAAAGGCGTGATCAACCGGAAGGAATTTGACTGCTGGGGCGCGCTGCCCGAGGTCAATACCGAGGCCTATAAGGCCTGGTTTGGCGAGGTGCGCAAGTTTGGCAAGGCGATTTGGGAGATCACCGGCAAGGGCAATAATGTGGATATTGTGTTTGAACACCCGGGGCAGGCGACCTTTCCGGTGTCAACCTTTGTGGCCAAGCGCGGCGGCATGGTGGTGATTTGCGCGGGCACCACGGGCTATAACCTGACCATGGATGCGCGCTATGTCTGGATGCACCAGAAGCGCGTGCAGGGCAGCCATTTTGCCAACCTCAAACAGGCCTCTGCTGCCAACCAACTGATGCTGGAGCGGCGGATTGATCCGTGCATGTCGGAGGTCTTCCCCTGGGCGGAACTGCCCGATGCCCACACTAAAATGCTGCGAAACGAGCATAAGCCGGGCAATATGGCGGTAATGGTGAATGCGCCGGTGACGGGGCTGCGCACGCTTGAGGATGTCTCTGAGTCGCAGACAGGTTAAAATTGGTTAATGATTCGCCAAATACAGCCGGAATTTCGCGAAGCATTTCGCGAAATTCAATAAATACAAATAGCTTAGCGCCCTGCCCTCGCTATTTTGGGGGAATAGCGCGCCCCATATATTTATGACATATTTAATCAAACACGGCGGCAATACTCACACTAACCAAATGGCGGACCTTGAAAAAACCTTAGCGAGTGATACAGTGAAAAAAGACTGGATGATCGACGTTCTGGCAGACCTGCGGGCCTGTGCTGTGAATAACAACATGACGAAGCTGGCTGAGCATCTTGACGATGCCGTGCTGGTGGCCGCATCGGAACTTGCGCGCGTGTCTGGTCCTGAAGCTGGCTTAGGTGAACGCCGTGACGAAGTTGGAGACGTTTCTGGATGCTCTGGAAAAGAGCCAAACGCCCGATGACATACAGTCGTCAGTCGAGGCTATTCGCGACGCTTACGGCATTTCCAATGCGGTTTACCATGCGGTCAATGTAGGACCACGCCCTTATGCAGCTCTCACCTATTCCCCCGAATGGATGCAATACTATCATGACCGGAAATACGTGCGCGTTGACCCTGTTGTCAGCGGTGCGATGCGCCAGTTTCACCCGATGGAATGGAAGCAGCTTGACTGGTCAAGTAAAGGCAGCCGCGAGTTTCTGGGGGAAGCGATTTCTGCGGGGGTGGCGAGCCAGGGGCTTTCGATACCGATCCGCGGGCCCAACGGGCAATTCGCGCTTTTTACCGTCAATGACAACTGCAACGATGAGTCCTGGGAGAAATTCTCTGAGGAATATAAGCGCGATATGATGTTGATTTCCCACTATATTCACAAAAAGGTTGTCGACATTTTCGTGCCGGAAGACGAGCAAACGCTGGCCAAGCTTTCTCCGCGGGAGAAGGATACGCTGAAATATCTTTCCCTGGGGCTGAACCGTGGGCAGATTTCGGAAAAGCTCAAAATTTCGGAACACACGTTGCGTGTCTATATCGATTCGGCGCGCCATAAGCTCGGGGCCCTCAACACTGTTCACGCGGTGATCACAGCCTATTCCAAAGGGCTGCTTTCGTTTTAATCTTAACGGTTTTTTTAGTGTTTCTTACGCCCGTTAAGAATTCTTTAACGATTCATTCGCATCAGTCGATGCACCCAACCCTAGGAGACAACAATGATCAAATATATCTATGCCGATGCGCTCGACGCATTCCCCAAGTTACGTGACAGCATGTTCCGTGACCGCGCCTACCAGTTCAAGGAGCGCCTGAAATGGGATGTAACCGTGAGCGAAGACGGTTTCGAGACCGACGAGTATGACGAGATGAACCCGCTCTATATGATCTACGAATTGCCAGACGGCACCCATGGCGGCTCTATGCGCAACCTGCCGACCACCGGCAATACCATGATCAATGACCACTTTTCCCATCTAACCAATGGTGTTAAGTTTTCGAGCCCGCTGATCTGGGAAACCACCCGCTTTTGCCTGTCACCACGGGCGGGCAAGCTGGCTAACCGCATCGGGGCGTCCGTGTGTCTGGCGGGCTGCGAGGCCGGTATTCGCTGGGCCTTGGATAGCTCGGTTGGTGTATTTGATGCCCGCATGGTGCACATTTACAAGCGCCTCGGCTGGGAGCCGGAAATTCTGGGCACCATTGGCGAAGGCAAGGATGCCATCAGCGCGGGCCTCTGGGCCTTGGACGAAGCTTCAAAAGCCGGCATTTGTGCCAAGTCCGGCATTGCAGCGGCCGAGGTGGAAGCCTGGTTTGATGCCTCCTTCCCGGTTGCCGGATCTCTGGACTCGATGGTGGCTTAAAGGCGCTGGCGGTGGGTAGATAATGGCGTTATAATTCCGGTGTAACCGCACCGGAGCCGCCATGATATTGTCTGACGATCAGGCCGAAGCCTATGACACCATTGCCGGTGAGTTGAAAAAGGCGGGGGTGGACCTCGACAATGAACAGCTCACGCCGCCCACGGGGCGGGATGATAGTGTGTTGGCGGTTCTGGGCAAGGCGGGCTCGGGCAAAACCATGCTTTTGGCCAGGCTTGTGGATGCGGTTTGTGACCTTGGAGTCGACGTTGTCTCCGGCGACTATGAGGGCAAGCCGCGGCCTGACAAGCGCACTCTGGCGGTGCTGGCGCCTACCAACAAAGCGGCGAGCGTGCTCAGGCGGCAAGGGGTGCCCGCAACCACCATTCACCGGATAATTTATACGCCGGTTTATGACCCCGAATACGAGCAGATCGCCGAATGGCTGGAGGGCCGCGCCAGCAAGCCCGAGATCGAGGGCCTCACAGAGGCGGCGCTGGAGCGCGCCGAGGCATTTTTCAAACTCCATAAATCCATCCCCGGGGCGCTGGCCACGGCGGGGTTGCGGGGCTCGGATTTCATCACCGGCTGGAAGCGGCGGACGGACCCGCTAGACATCGGCTTTGTCGATGAAAGCTCGATGCTGGATGACCAGCAGCTTGAGGACCTCAAGGAGCTTTTCCCAACGCTGGTGCTGTTTGGAGACCCCGCCCAGCTTGCGCCCGTGGGCCAATCCGGCGCGATGTCGTTTGACAAGTTGCCCGAAAAGCGCAAGCTCACCCTGCACCGCGTGCACCGGCAGGCCGCTGACAACCCGATCCTCGATCTGGCCCACGCGCTTGGCGACCCTGCACTGGGTTTTAATGATTTCGAGCGGCTTCTGAGCGAGGCGGCGGCCAAGGATGACCGCGTGGTCATGGCTCCGCGGGTGGATGCGGACCTGATGGCGCGCTCGCCGGTGCTGGTCTGGCGCAACGCCACCCGCATCCGGCTGATCGCGGCGTTCAGGGGGGCCCATGATGCGCCCGAAACCGCCCTGCTCACCGGCGAACCGCTGATTTGCGACGGCATCGAACTCCCCTTGAAGCACCGCAAAAAGCGCATAGACCTTGAGGCGCGCGGGCTGATCAAAGGGGCGCAGTGCATCTACCTCGGGCCGGGTAAAAAGCCGGGCTTTAGCCGTCTTTACGTGACCGGCGCGCCAGACCCTTTGGTGAACGCCGCCTCGATTATCCAGATAGAGCTGCCGGACCAGGAAGAGCCGATGATTGTGAGCGCGGCGCGCATGGGCGCGGCCTTTCTGCACGGGGCGGCGGTGACCACCCACAAGGCGCAGGGCTCGCAATGGGCTGAAGTGCAGGTGTTCGGGCCAGATTTGCAGATCGCCGCCAAAATGGGGCGGGTCGAGGCGGGGATTCCCCTGTGGAAGCGCCTTGCTTACGTGGCCATAACCCGCGCCGAGGAGCGGCTTTTCTGGGTCAGCCGCTATGCGCTGGCGCGGCCTAAAGAGCCGCTCGGGGTGCGTGATCTTGATATGACCCCCGCGCGGCTGGAGCTAACCGCCGAAACCGGTTAGCCGCATTGCGCCACCGCTGCCGCTGCACGGGCCTGAACATCCGGCAGGCGCGCGTTCAGGCTGGCCAGTTTCGCCTGTTCTTCGGCGCGGTTGATGGGCGCGTGCGCCTCGATCGTCGTGCCTGTGGCTTCATCAATACGGCGCTCAATCGCGTATCCGCGGGCGAGGTTGGTTTCTGCGGCTTCGATCGCCGATTTCAGCGCCATGAGTTCGGTATTGGCACGGGTGGTGCAATCCCCGCCGACGGGGGTTGAACTCATGGAACAGGCGGCCAGAAATGCGGCCGCGCCAAGGGTAAAAACAGAACGCATCAGGTATCTCCCAAACTTGTTACAACAGGGAGTTTACCATTTTTTAAGGTTTTCGCCAAGTCAGCGGGGCGACACCTCGTTCTTGAGGGCATCCATTTGCTCGCCCAGCAGCCCGAGGGTGCGCGTGTCTGTAAGCTTTCCGTGATCGTCAAAAGCCTCGGCGGCATTGCCCACCATCACCTCGGGAGCCTGCAAAATGCGGGGGTTGAACGGGGTCATGCAGTGGCGCAGGGAGTATTGCGCCCGCACCCCGCCGGTGACCCCCGCCGCCGCCGACATGATGGCCACCGGTTTGCCCTCCCAGGCATTGGGGCGCACCATGCTCACCCAGTCGAGCGCGTTTTTCAGCACGCCCGAGAGGTTCTTGTTGTATTCCGGCGTGGCGATGATCACCGCATCGGCGGCCAGAATATCGGCGTGGAGCTTGAGCACGCTGGCGGGTTTATCGGCAATGTCCTCGTTGAACAGTGGCAGGTCGAGATTGGCCAGCCGGTATTCACGGGGCGCGAAAACCCGTGCGGCCTCGGCCAGCAGCATGGTGTTGTAAGAGCCCGCGCGCAGCGATCCGGATATGCCAAGCAGTTTCATATTCAATTCCCCTTTTGGCCCGATGATGGGCAAAACTGCGCCATAACGCAACGACATCTTGTGGATAAGTGCCACTATGCCGCAATATTCGGTAGATTTGCTTGACTCCGCGCCGCCAGCGCGGAATCTTATGGGACTTTTGGAGATTCGCGAAACCGTGCAGTTCAGCAAGCTCAGATTACTGGGGTTCAAAAGCTTTGTGGACCCGACAGAACTGGTGATTCGGCCGGGGCTGACGGGCGTAGTGGGGCCGAATGGCTGCGGGAAGTCCAACCTGCTGGAGGCCCTCCGGTGGGTGATGGGCGAAAACCGCGCCAGCGCCATGCGCGGCGGCGGCATGGAAGATGTGATTTTCGCAGGTGCCGACACCCGCCCGGCCCGCAATTATGCCGAGGTGACGCTGACGATCGACAACCGCGCGCGGCTGGCCCCGGCGGCGTTCAACACCGAGGACACGCTGGAGATCGTGCGGCGGATCACCCGGGATGCGGGCTCGGCCTATAAGGTGAATGGCAAGGACTGCCGCGCGCGGGATGTGCAGATGCTGTTTGCCGATGCCTCGACAGGGGCGCATTCGCCCGCGCTGGTGCGTCAGGGGCAAATCGCCGAGCTGATCAACGCCAAGCCCAAGGCACGGCGGCGGGTGCTGGAAGAGGCGGCGGGAATCTCGGGGCTTTATAAGCGCCGCCACGAGGCCGAGCTGAAGCTGAACGGCACCGAGAGCAACCTTGTGCGGGTCGAGGACGTGCTGGAGCAATTGGAGGCGCAGTTGCGCACACTGGAGCGGCAGGCGCGGCAGGCGGCGCGGTATCGCACCATTGCCGATGAGCTGCGGCGCGCCGAGGGGCTGCTTTTGTATCGCCGTTGGCGCGAGGCAGACGTGGAGCGGCTGGCGGCCGAAGGGGCGCTGGGCGAGGCCGGCAAGGCGGCGGCGGGCGCGCAGGGGCGGGCGCTGGCGGCGATGAAGGCGCGGGAAGCGGCCGAGGGCAAGGTGCCGCCCCTGCGCGAGGAGGAGGCGATTGCGGGCGCGGTGTTGCAGCGGCTGCAGGTGGAGCAGGCGGCGCTGGCCGAGCAGGAGGCGCGGGCGCTTCAGGTGATTGCCGACCTCGAGGCGCGGATCGTGCAACTGGAAAAGGACGCCGAGCGCGAGGCGGCGCTGAACAAGGATGCGGGCGAGACCGTGGCGCGGCTCGATTGGGAGGCCGAGGCGCTGGACAAGGCAGGCGCGGGGCATGAGGGCAAGCTGGCCGAAGCCAAGCTGGCCGCCAGCGAGGCGGCGCAGAGCCTGCAGGCGGTCGAGGCCGAAGCGGACCAGCTTTCCGAGGACGCGGCGCGGCTGGCGGCGCGGCACCAGTCCGCCAAGCGGCGGCTGGAGGACGCGCGAGGGCTGGTGGAAAAGCTGGATGGCGAGATCGAATCGGCGCGGGCGGCTGAAGTTGAGGCGATAGCGGCCTTTGAGGAAGCCACGGCGCAGGTGGCCACGGTAGAAGCGGCGCAGGTGGCCACGGCGGCGGAGGCGGAAGCGGCAGAGGCCGCGCTGTTGGATGCCGAAACCCGCCGCGCCGAGGCGCAACGGGTGGAAGGCGAGGCCCGCGTGGCCCTGAGCGCCGCCGATGGCGAGGCCAGGGCCCATGAGGGCGAGCTGGCGGCGCTGCAACGGCTGATCGCACGGGACCAGGGCGAAGGGGCGCAGATTCTGGACAAAGTGCGGGCCGAAAAGGGCTATGAGGCGGCGCTGGGCGCGGCGCTGGCGGATGATTTGAAAGCGCCGGAGGTGGGCGCGGATGCGGCGTCGGGCTGGGTCACCTATGAGCCCCTGAAAGATGTGCCCCCCCTGCCCGCGGGCGCCGCGCGTCTGGCGTCATACGTAGTGGCACCCGACGCGCTCGCGCGGCGGCTGCACATGGTCGGCGTGGTGGCGCGCGCCGAGGGGGCGCGGTTGCAAGGGCAGCTTTTGCCGGGGCAGCGGCTGGTTTCAGTCGAGGGGGACCTGTGGCGCTGGGACGGGTTCCGCGCCGGGGCCGAGGATGCGCCCTCGGAAGCAGCCCTGCGCTTGCAGCGGAAAAACCGGCTGGCGGAGCTGGAAGCGGCGGCTCTGGAAGCGCAGGGGCTGGCGGATAAGGCGCGGGCAGCGCATGGGTCTGCCAAGGCGCTGATGGAGGCGGCGCAGGCCGAGGAGCAGGCGGCGCGGGTGGCGCGGCGGCGGGCCGACGAGGCGGCGACGGCGGCGGTGCGGGCGGTGTCCAGGGCGCGGGCGGAGGCGGACAGCCTCGGGGCGCGGCTGGAAAGCCTGACACAGGCCCTGAAGCGGCGGGCAGAGGATGCGGCAGCGGCGCGGGCGGGCCTGAAGGAGGCCAAGGACGGCGTGGCCGGGCTGGGCGACCTTGAGGCGGCGCGGGAGGCGCTGGAGCGCCACAAGCTTCGGGTGGAAGCGGCGCGGCTCACCATGATGACCAAGCGCTCGATCGCCGACGATCTGCGCCGTGAGGCCGAGGCGCGGGTGCGCCGCCTGCGCGAGATCGAGAAGGAAAAGGGCAACTGGGCGCGGCGGCTGGAGAATGCCGGGCGCCACCTTCAGGAACTGGCCGGGCGCATCGAGGCCAGCCAGCGGGAGCTGAAACAGGCCAAGGCGGCGCCGGCGGAGATCGTGACCCGCCGTCAGGAGATGTCCACGGCACTCGACAAGGCCGAGGCGCGCCGCAAACGGGCGGCGGACCTGCTCGCGGAGGGGGAAGCGGCGCTTCGGGAGGCCGAGGCGGGCGAGCGGCTGGCGGAGCGCGCCGCGTCGGAGGCCCGCGAGGAAAGAGCCCGGGCCGAGGCCCTGAGCGAGGCGGCGGGTGAGCGGGTGGCGCTGGCCGCCGAGCGGGTGCTCGAGGAAACCGGCGTCGCCCCGCAAGTGCTGCTGGACACGCTGGAGGCGGACCCTGACAAGATGCCGGAATCCGGGGTGATCGAGGCCGATGTGACGCGGCTCAGGCGGCAGCGGGACGCGCTGGGCGCGGTGAACCTGCGCGCCGAGGAAGACGCCAAAGCCGTGCAGGAGGAACTGGCCTCGCTACAGGCGGAAAAGCAGGACCTCGAGGCGGCGGTGGCCAAGCTCCGGCACGGGATCGCCAACCTGAACGCGGAAGGGCGCGAACGGCTGCTGGCGGCGTTTGAAACCGTGAACAGGAATTTCGAAATGCTGTTCAAACACCTGTTTGGCGGTGGCGCGGCCAAGCTGGTGCTGGTGGAATCTGATGACCCGCTTGAGGCGGGGCTGGAGATTATGTGCCAACCGCCGGGCAAGAAGCTCTCGACGCTCTCGCTGCTCTCGGGCGGCGAGCAAACCCTGACCGCGATGTCGCTGATTTTCGCGGTGTTTCTGGCCAACCCCAGCCCGATTTGCGTGCTCGACGAGGTCGATGCGCCACTGGACGATGCCAACGTCACCCGCTTTTGCGACCTGCTGGACGAAATGACCACCCAGACCAGCACCCGCTTTCTGATCATCACCCACCACGCGGTGACCATGAGCCGGATGGAGCGGCTATTCGGGGTGACAATGGGGGAAAAAGGCGTGTCGCAACTGGTATCGGTGGATCTGCGGCAGGCCGAAGAGATGGTCGAGGGCTAGGAGGGGGCGCTGCCCCCGCTGCCGCTGGCAGCCCCCCGGGATATTTGACCAATTTGGAATTAGCTGTGGCTTTCTACCCATGCCTTGATCTGGTCGGCGCGAAGCGCACCGGATTGGCGGGCGACCTCTTTGCCGTTTTTAAACAGGGCCATGGTTGGGATGCCGCGGATATTATGACGCCGGGAGACGGCAGGAAACTCTTCTGTGTTGATCTTGGCAAAGCGCACTGCCGTGCCAAGCCGGGTGGCGGCTTTGGAAAATTCCGGTGCCATCATCCGGCAGGGGCCGCACCACGGGGCCCAGAAATCCACCACCAGCGGGAGCTGGTCGCGCTTGCTGGCTTTGGTGAGGGTGGCGGCGTCGATTTCGGTGACTTTGGGCTGGTTGAGCGGTTGGCCGCAGGTGCCGCATTTGGGCTTGGATGAGAGGCGCTCTTCGGGCACGCGGTTTACGGTGCCGCAAGATAGGCAGGTGAGGTTTTTGGCAGACATGATCTGGCTCCGGAAATATTCGAGTTACTGCATATATTGATGCGCGGCGGCGGAATTCAAGGGTTAACGGGGGCAAAACCCCCATGCGGACATCTGTCGGACTTTTGTAGGACATCCGTCGGACATCCGGCGTGCGCGGCTACGTTAACCTTTTATGATCCGTGTGAAAACGGGTGTGGGCCGCTTGCGGCAGGCGGGGCTTGGGCCTATGCTGCGGGCAGGGGCCGCGGGGTGGCGGCAAGCAAGATTCAGGAGGCAAGGTGCATGGCGAACAGTTCCGAAAGGCCCGGTCCGCTGGCGGGGGTGAAGGTGCTGGATATGTCGCGCATTCTGGCGGGGCCGAGCAGCACCCAGCTTTTGGGCGATTACGGGGCCGATGTGGTGAAGATCGAGCGGCCCGGCGCGGGGGATGATACCCGCAAATGGGGGCCTCCCTATGTGAAGGACGCCGACGGCAACGACACATTCGAGAGCGCCTATTACCTGTCTGCCAACCGCAACAAGCGCTCGGTGGCGGTGGATATTGCCACGGCGGAAGGGGCGGCGCTGATCAAGGCGCTGGCGGCCAAGGCCGATGTGCTGGTGGAAAACTACAAGCTCGGCGGACTGAAGAAATACGGGCTGGATTATGAGGCGATTAAAGCGGTAAACCCGAAGATCATTTATTGCTCGATCACCGGCTTCGGGCAGACGGGGCCAAATGCGCACCTGCCGGGCTATGACCTGATGGCGCAGGGTTATGGCGGCATTATGAGCCTGACCGGCGCGCCGGACGGTCCACCGATGAAGGTGGGGGTGGGGATTGCCGACGTAATGTGCGGCATGTATGCGGCCACGGCGGTGCTGGCGGCGCTGCGGCACAGGGATGTGACCGGCGAGGGGCAGTATATCGACGTGGCATTGGTGGATAGCCAGATCGCGTGGCTGATCAATGAGGGCACCAATTATTTGCAGTCGGGCGAGGTGCCCGAGCGGCGGGGCAATGGCCACCCGAATATTGTGCCCTATCAGGTATTTGCCGCCAAGGATGGCCATGTGATTGTGGCGGTGGGGAACGACAGCCAGTTTGGGCGGTTGTGCGAGATTCTCGGCGTGCCGGAAATGGCGGAAAACGTGGATTTTGCCACCAATATCAAGCGGATAGAGAACCGCGAGCTGCTGTTGCCCAAGCTGGAGGCGCTGTTTGCCACGCGAGGCAAGCAGGAGATGCTCGCTGCGATGAAGGCCAATAATGTGCCATGCGGCGAGGTGAACGACCTTTCAGAAGTGTTTGCCAGCCCGCAAGTGGCGGCGCGGGAGATGGTGGTGGAAATGGACCACCCCCACAGCCCTGTAAAGCTGATCGGCAATCCGGTGAAATTCTCTGCAACGCCGGTGACCTACAGGCACGCGCCACCGCTCTGTGGCGCGGATACGGATGAAGTGCTGAAGGATTGGCTGGGGGAAGGTTAGGAAAAACGGGTGCTCCGCCAGCGGGTTCGAGCGCTTACAGCCCCCCGTGTTTTTTGATGAAATCCACAACCGTATCGGTGCCCTTGCCCGCCTTCACCTGGCAAAACACAAAGGGTTTGCTCCGGCGCATGCGCTCGCTGTCGCGCGCCATAACCTCAAGCGACGCGCCCACATGGGGGGCGAGGTCGGTTTTGTTGATCACCAGCAGATCGGAGCGGGTAATGGCGGGGCCACCCTTGCGCGGAATTTCCTCGCCGGCGGCCACGTCGATCACATAAATCGTCAGGTCGGCCAGCTCGGGCGAGAAGGTCGCCGAGAGGTTATCGCCGCCGCTTTCGATAAAAATCACGTCCAGATCAGGGAATTTTTGGGTGAGCTGGTCAATGGCGGCGAGGTTGATCGATGCATCTTCGCGGATGGCCGTGTGTGGGCAACCGCCGGTTTCGACCCCCATGATACGCGCCAGCGGCAGGGCCTGCGCCCGCATCAGGTATTCCGCATCTTCGCTTGTGTAAATATCATTGGTGATCACCGCGAGCGAGTAGTCATCCCGCATGGCTTTGCACAGCGCCTCGGTGAGCGAGGTTTTTCCGGCGCCCACAGGGCCGCCAATGCCCACGCGCAGGGGGCCGTTCGGGGAGGTCATGAGCGAAAAATCCTTGTTTTGAGGGTCTCGTGATGCATGGAGGCCATGTCGGCGCGAAAGGCGCAGCCGCCGAGATCATCCAGCGTGGCGGTCAGGGCTTCGGTTGCAATAGTGTCGATGGTCGGAAACAGGGCGCATAGCACGGCCTGCCCTTCGGTTTGCCCGAGTGGCAAAAAGCGGACGGCGGCAGAGACAAGGTTGGCGGCAAAGGCGTGCAGGTAAAGCGAGAGCGTTTCTGCGAGCGGCAACCCGTGCTGGCGCGCCGCCGTGCCGACGGCCACGGGGTAGGGCATATCGGGCAGGTCATCCGGCCAGATGGCGCGGGTGGTTTTGGCAAACGCCGCCCCTTGGGCCTCTGTTTCCAGCAGCCGCTCGGCACTTGGGTTCAAAGCCGTTGCCAACTCTGCGATTTCGGCGGGGCTATCGGTGCGGTAGGCATGGGCCAGCAGAATGGCGTCATTGCGCCCGCTACCAAGGGTCAGGATGTCTCGCAGCCATGCCTCAAGCGTGGCGGCATCCGCAATGTCCCCCGCTGAAATCGCCCATTCCAGCCCGTGCGAATAGCTGAACGCCCCCACCGGATAGGTGGGTGAAAGCCACTGGGTGAGCTTATGCAGCGCGGCGCTATCCATGGCTGTGCCCATGGGTGCGCCCATGCCCATACGCCCCGCCCTCGGGGGTGAAGGCCTCGGTCACCTCTCGCAGCTCCGCCCCGAGCTTTTCCAGCATATCACGCATTACATGCTCGCGCTGAACCAGCAGCCGGTGCGGCTCTATCTGGCAGGGGGTGTGGCGGTTGCCGATATGCCACGCAAGGCGGGTGAGGTCGCCTTTGATTTCCAGCAGGTCCTCCTGTGCGGGCCTGACGCCAACCAAGCGGCCATCTTCGAGCTTGAAAGCATCGCCATGGTTGAGCGACACGGTTTCGGGCAGGTCCACAAGGAAGGACTCGCCTTGGTCCGAGGTCAGCAGCTTGCGGCGCAGGAAACGGTCGTCATAGCTGAGGGTGACGGTGTTTTCGGAGCTATGGGAATGTGTGACGGAGATGGCGCGGATCATAGGGCCTTCCTAAAACATAAAATACCGCTGCGCCATGGGCAGCACCTCGGCAGGCTCACAGGTCAGCAACTCCCCGTCGGCGCGCACTTCGTAGGTTTCGGGGTCCACCTCGATTTCCGGCGTGGCATCATTCAGCACCATGGCTGCCTTGCCAATGCCCCCGCGCGTGTTCTCCACCGCCACGGTTTGCTTGGCCAGCCCCAGCTTTTCAGCAATGCCATCGGCTTGTGCCGCTGCGCTGGTAAACACCACCGCGCTGTGCTCCACGTTGCGCCCGAAGGCGCCAAACATCGGGCGGGAATAGACCGGCTGCGGGGTGGGGATGCTGGCATTCGGGTCGCCCATTTGCGCCATTACGATGCTGCCGCCCAGCAGCACCATCTCCGGTTTCACGCCAAAAAACGCAGGGTTCCAGAACACCAGATCAGCGCGTTTGCCTTCAGAAATGCTGCCGATATGCCTGGACATCCCCTGCGCAATCGCCGGATTGATCGTGTATTTCGCAATATAGCGCCGCACGCGAAGGTTGTCGTTATCGCCCACCTCCTCGGGCAACCGCCCGCGCTGTTTTTTCATCTTATCCGCCGTTTGCCACGTGCGGATGATCACCTCGCCCACCCGCCCCATGGCCTGTGAATCACTGGCGATGATGCTGAACGCGCCTATATCATGCAAAATATCCTCGGCGGCAATCGTCTCGCGGCGGATCCGGCTTTCGGCAAAAGCGATGTCTTCCGGGATGCCGGCATCGAGGTGGTGGCAGACCATCAGCATATCCAGATGCTCCTCCAGCGTGTTGACCGTATAGGGCATGGTGGGGTTGGTGGAGGCGGGAATCACGTTATCCTCGCCGCACATGCGGATGATGTCCGGTGCGTGGCCGCCGCCCGCGCCCTCGGTATGGAAGGCATGGATGGTGCGGCCCTTGAGCGCGTTGCGGGTGTGCTCGAAAAAGCCGCTTTCGTTGATGGTATCGGTGTGGATCATCACCTGAACGTCCCAAGCGTCGGACACGCTCAGGCAGTTGTCAATCGCCGCCGGAGTCGTCCCCCAATCCTCGTGCAGCTTCAGCGCACAGGCCCCCGCCTGCACCTGCTCCTCCAGCGCGGCGGGCAGCGAGGCATTCCCCTTGCCCGCAAAGGCGAGGTTCATCGGGAAGGCGTCCGCCGCTTGCAGCATCCGCCCGATATGCCACGGCCCCGGGGTGCAGGTAGTTGCGAGGGTGCCATGGGCCGGCCCCGTGCCGCCGCCCAGCATGGTGGTGAGGCCCGAGTGCAGCGCGTCCTCGATCTGCTGCGGGCAGATGAAGTGGATGTGGCTGTCAAAGCCCCCCGCCGTCAAAATCCGCCCCTCGCCCGCGATAATCTCGGTCCCAGGCCCGATAATGATGTCCACATTCGGCTGGGTATCCGGGTTCCCCGCCTTGCCTATGCGCGCAATCCGCCCGTCCTTCAGGCCGACATCCGCCTTGTAAATCCCCGCATGGTCGACAATCAGCGCATTGGTGATCACCGTATCCACCGCCCCCTCGGCCCGCGTGGCCTGCGACTGCCCCATCCCGTCACGGATCACCTTCCCCCCGCCGAATTTCACCTCCTCGCCGTAGGTGGTGAGGTCCCGCTCGACCTCGATAATCAGGTCGGTATCGGCAAGGCGGATACGGTCTCCGGTGGTGGGGCCATACATGGCGGCATAGTCAGGGCGGGGGATGTGGTGGGGCATGGGGTGGTCCTATGAATTGAATGTATTGAGTGAGGAGCGAAACGTTCGAGCTAGGCGCGTCCCTCCCCTCGCTTGCGGGGGGAGGTTAGGAGGGGGGCGCTGTGGTGGGGCAATGAACAAACTCTCATAATCCCCCCATCACCTGCCCGTTAAACCCAAACACCTTCCGCCCGCCGCCGATCTCCACCAGCGACACCTCCCGCCGCTGCCCCGGCTCAAAGCGCACAGCGGTGCCGGCGGGGATGTCCAGGCGCATCCCGTGGGCCGCTGCGCGGTCAAATTCCAGCGCAGGGTTGGTCTCGGCAAAGTGGTAGTGGCTGCCCACCTGCACGGGGCGGTCGCCGGTATTGGCGACCATCAGCACCTGCGCCGCGCGGCCCGCATTCAAGGCAATGCTACCCTCAGCAGGGAAAATCTCTCCGGGGATCATATCTGTTCCTCTTTGTCTATCATGGTTTGCAGGGCGCGGGCGGCCTCGGCAAAAGCCTCGTCCAGAAAGCCCGACAGCCCCGCGCATTGTGCCGCTATGGCGCTGGCCCCCGCAAGGTAGGTCTTGCGCACGGCCACGGGTTTATCGCCAAACACCCCGCAGAGGTCTTGCAGGTTGTTGGTTTGGTCTGCGAGCTTCACCAGCTTGGCGCCCTCTGGCGCGCGGGCGATCTTCTCGGCTTGCAGGGCTTTGCGCGCCGCATTCGGCATGGCCTCCATCTCCGGCGTGTCCGTCAGCGCCTCCACGAGGCCCGCAACCTCCGCCCCGAACGTAGCCTCAATCTCGGCCAGCGTCACCGGCGTATCCTCCACCACATCATGCAGCACAGCGGCCACAATCGCGGCCTCACTCCCGCCCGCCTTATCCACCAGCGCCGCCACGGCGCAGGGGTGGTTGATATAGGGCACTTGCCCCGCGCCCTTACGGAATTGACCCGTATGGGCACGTGCGGCGAAGGCATAGGCTTGGGGCAGGGTGCTCATCGGATCGGGTGGTGAACGGTCACCAGCTTGGTGCCATCGGGAAAGGTGGCTTCCACCTGCACGTCGGTTATCATCTCGGGTATGCCTTCCATACATTGTTCGCGGGTAAGCACCTCGGCCCCCGCCTGCATCAGGTCGGCCACCGGGCGGCCGTCGCGCGCGCCTTCCACCACAAAGTCCGTGATCAGCGCAATCGCCTCGGGGTGGTTGAGTTTTACGCCGCGCGCCAGCCGCCCACGGGCGACCATGGCGGCGAGGCTCACCATAAGTTTGTCTTTTTCTCTTGGGGTCAGGTTCATGAATGTGCCTTTACATCTGCCAGACGCGGGGGAGGGGCCGCCCGCGAAACCGGGTTAAAAACGAAATAAGCGCCGCGCGCAGGGGCTGGGCGTCGGGGGCGAGAAAGCGCAGGGTGAGCAGCCCGTTCCAGGCAGAGGCAGCGGCCTCGACCCCGGGGAAGGGGAGCAGGCTGCGGGCCTGGCTCAGGCGCGCCTCGGCATCGGGAGCAACGTAAAGCAGGGTCGCCAGCGCGCGGTGGCCGCCAAGGGTGGCGGCGCTTCGGGTTTGCAAAGTGGGCGCGTTAAAGCGCAAAGCGTCGGCATAGGCCAGGCGCCCGCCACGGCGGATGCGCCAATGGTCAGAGAGCGCGACCAATTGCAGGGTTTCGCCCATCGCCCTGCGGCCAAGCACCACGGTTTCGAGCGCCAACAAGGAGGCGCTTTCGCCCATTTCGATGTCGAGTTGGCGCTTCAGAGCGGCCCCCTCAAACAAAATGGTTTCCTGTGGCAACCAGTCCAGACGGCTGTTTTCCCCCAGAGTAAGGCTGTTGGAAATATGGGCCGATCCCCCGTTGGCGCGGTAAATACGCTCGGCCGCCTGGGTGGTTACATCGAGCGCGGCTTCCGCCCCGACCTCTGCCACATAGTGCAGTCGATCCCCCGAGGTGACCCCGCCCGAGGTGTTGATAAACACCGCCCCGGGCGTGGGATAGCCACCCTTTGGCAGCCGCACTTTACAGCATCCGCTTTGGTAAAGCCGCGTGAGCCCGCGCGCCGCAAAGCCCACCTCGGCCCGCCCCTTGGCGCGCTGCATAGCCTTTGCATTTTCGGGGGTATCCAGCATCATCGACCGCAGAGATATTGCAAAGGCAAAGGGGCGCTTAAAGCGCCCGCCAGGGCCTGGTTTGCTTCCGAGGTTGAATATCCTGCCATAGTGCCGATGATTCTACCCATTCTCCGGCGTAGATTGCAACTGTTAGTGCAGGGAAAAACAGTGGCTCCGATGAACCCGCCGAATTGTGGTGGGAATGGTACCAGCGCCTCGATTCGAACGAGGGGCCTCTTGATCCACAATCAAGCGCTCTAACCAACTGAGCTACGCCGGCACTGTGGGGTGAATTACATCTGTGATGATTGGATTGCAAGCCCAAAGATGCTTGCCAAGGGGCAAATTCGGCGCTAGGCCATGGGCAAAGGGAAAGGGCGCGCTATGGGCATTAATAAGCAGAGTGATATTGCGGCGAATTTGCAAATCGGGCCGACGGACCAAGGCATGGTGCGGCTGTTTATCGAAGGGGAAAACATTGAAATTCCGCTGGATTTCGACCCTGACGAGGCCGAGGAAATTGCTGAGGAGCTGCGGGCTGCCGCCATGCGGGCGCGCGCAATCAAGGGCTAGATGCGCCACGAATTGGCCGCCTGATCTGCAGTGAATCCCTCTGCGGTTTTCTTTCCATTCATCGAAAAATATTCATATAACGCATTGTTATAACGCCATAATAATGTTTCGACTTATAACTACATACCTAGGAATGTAGTTATATGGAAAACCGTATATGCCGCGCGTTTGGGTAGAGTGATCTGGTCTGCAGAAAGGAGCGGGGAAGACCGGAATGCGGGCGGTTTGTGCTATCGGGCACGGCCGTTTAGGGGCTTCAGGGCCAGAAAATACCGGTTTCGGTTATGACGCCGTCCAATGGCATATCTGTCGGTTCGGTTGGCAGGTGGTCCACCTGTTGCCCGGCATAGGCGAACCCCATCGCCTGAACGGGTGAAAGCGCGGCGATTGTGCGGTCATAAAACCCGCCGCCATAGCCCATGCGCTGGCAGGCACTGTCAAAACCCAGCATCGGGCAGAGTAGAAGTTCGGGGGTTAGCCATTTGGGGTTCTCTGGCACCAATGCGCCAAAGGCACCTTTGGTCATTTTGGTGTCCGGTGCCCATGCGCCAAATCTCAGCGGCATCGCCTTGCCGACAATCACCGGCACACAGAGCGCATGGCCTTTTTCGTGCAGGGCGTGCATGGCGGGTAAAATATCCAGTTCGGTATGAATTGGCATATAGCCGGCAATGGTCTGTAGCTTTGGCCGGGTTTTCAGCCATGATAGCAAATGTTGCGCGGCAGCTTCCGCCGCGCCGGTGCCCGCCTTGTGCGCCCGCTTGCGCCGGGCCATTGCCGCTTTTCGGGCGGCCTGTTTTTCAAGGGCGATATTCATGGTGTCCCCGGGAATTTGGTGGCGGGCCCGGAGCATTCGTGAAGGGGTCTGATCCTCGAGAGCCTGGAGAACCAGGTGGGCGCCAGATGAGATAGGCCACGGCCAGTCACAGAGCCAGCTCCCTTTCGATGAATTAAGGCCACTAGGATGGGTCCTTTGCACGCAACGACCAGCACCCGCCGTTGATACATATAGCGCCTTTAGGGTGGTTTTTGAAGGGGGCTTCGCATAAAGATTGATCAATCCGCCGCGAGCGGGGTGTGAACAGCCGGGAAGCCCATGGAGCCAAAAACAATTCGCGTGATTGCGCCCCTGCCCCCCAAGGGAAATGTGGCCGTGCGCCATGCGGGGCAGGTGATTTTCCACCTCGATTCGGCAGGTCTGGATGTGCGCCCGAGCACCACCACCCACCCCGCCTATAGCCTTGACCACCTCCGGTTTGCGCCCAAGGCGGCCTATCGGGAAGATCGCGGCAGGCTGCTGGGCGGGCTTGATACACTGGTGCTTTATCCAGAGGGGCTGGATTTCGGCCAGATCTCGCAAGAGCTGTGGTGGCCCCGTTGGCTGGAGGGCGTGCGGCGGTTGGGGCTGGTCTGGCACCTTGCCCGGCGGGCGCGCCGCGCTGTGGTGGTGTTCCGCCCGCGCGCGTTGAAGAAGCCGGACTACCTCGCTATTTTGGCGCTGGCGGGGGCGATGAAGCTTTTGCGCCCGCGCGCGGTGCGGCTGACCCGGCAAAAAAACCCGCCAGAGGCGGTGGTCGCCCCGATATTGGGGCACAGGCCGCCGCCCGTATCGCCCGAAGAGGCCGAGCTTGCCAGCCTGGAGCTGGCGGTAAGGCACGGGGCCAGGGGGGAGGTGCGGCTTACGCCCGTTTGGCTGCGCGCCGCTTTCAACCGTTTGCCCGCAGAAGACCCGCTTTATGGCGAGGTCAAAACCCTGTGCGAGGTGGTGACGCATTTTGGCGAGGGTGGCTTGCCGGTGCTCGACCAGCCAGGCGGGTTTATAACCGCCGCGCCTTTCGGAGATGCCCCGTCAACGGTTCATGGCGTTGAAATGTCCGGCTTTATGCTGCACATCCATCAGGCCCGCCGCCTGTTTGACCGTTTCCCGCTGACCACGGCAGACAGCGCCCAAGCCTATAGAGACTGGTTCCTGTCCCGCGCCCCACAGATTTATGCCCATGCGCTGCACCGCGGCGCCCCCGAGCAGATTGACGCTGATCTGTCGCCCGCCGGCCTTGCTGCCGCGCTGCATAAAATCGTGAATAACGCCCGGTTTTTCGACGCGGAAAAGGGCGTGGCCCCGCCTGTGGCGGCATGGCTCAACACTCCCCTTCCCGGCGGCCTGACCCGCCTGCAATTCGTGCTGGCGGTGCTTGCCCATGCGCCGTTATCAGGGGTGCAGGCGCTGCAAAAGCCGTGGGAGGCTGTCGAGTTGAAGGCATGGTTTGCGGCGCGGGCCTTTGCCAGCTATCCGCTGCTTGCCGCCCTTGCCGGGCTGGCGGTGCCCCCCACAAAGCCCGAGGCCCTCACCACGGGTAACAGTGCGGCCGATACCGGCCTCGGGCAAAACCAGCGCATGTCTGACGCGGCGCTCAAAGGCATCACGCCCAAGCGGCGCTTTTGCCTGCACCATGTCAATGCCGATGCCATTCCGGCGCAGATGTTGCGCACCCATACGCCGGGCACCACCCATATCGGATTTCTGCTATGGGAGCTGGAAACCCTGCCCCGGGCCCACGCGCTGGCGGGCAAGGTGCTTGACGAGGTTTGGGCCCCGACCCGCTTTGTGCAGGACATTTACCGACGGGCCTATGATATTCCGGTAACGTGGGTCGGGAAAGGGTTTGACCTGCCTATCCCCGCGCCGTTTGACCTCGCCCGCCTTGGCTTTGCCCCCGGGCAGCGGTTTTTTCTGCTGAGCTTTGACCTCCACTCTTCAGTGGCGCGCAAAAACCCGCTGGCGGCGGTGCACGCGTTTCAAATGGCGTTTGAAGGGGATGCAGCGGCCCGCTTGGTGATCAAAACCTCCAAGCCGCCGAAAAACCACTGGGGCGACCCCGAAAAGCAAATGTCGATCATCAAAAAGCTGATGGCGCGCGACCGGCGGATTATCCTGTTTCAGGAGCACCTGCCCTTTGCCGAGTATCTCGGGCTTATCCGCGAGGCCACGGCGCTGGTGTCGCCGCACCGTGCCGAGGGTTTCGGCTATGTGCCGGCCTATGCCATGGCGCTGGGCACGCCGGTGATCGCCACCGATTATGCCGGCACGCAGGATTTCTGCACGCCCGAAACCGCGCTTCCGGTGCCGTGGCGCAAGCGGCTTGTGCGCCCGGGGGAGCCGATCTACCCGCTGGAAAATGCCTTTTGGGCGGAAATAGACCATGACGCGCTGGCCGATGCCATGCGGCAGATATTGGACAACCCCGAGGCTGCTCAGGCGCGGGCCGCGCGGGGCAAGGCCCTGATGTTAAGGGACTATAGCATAAAAGCACAGCGGGCCCGCTACCTGAAACGCCTGAAAGAGATGGATCTAGTTTGAGATTTTGCCGCCCACGACCTGCATGGTCTGGCCTCGGATATTGTAATTTTTTCGTATTAAAGTAAGTATCCGAAACCACAACGCAAAAAAAGGACACAACATGGCCCCCATCAGCGACGGTTATACCCGCACTCAAAAAATCCTGCATTGGGCGATTGCCCTGTTGATTCTATTGCAATTTGTCGGCTCAGACACGATCAAAGCCATGGTTCAGGAGGTTGGCGTCACCGCCTCTTCAGCCGAAACCATCCCGCTTGTTGTGCGCGCCCATGTGCTTGCGGGGCTGCTCACCTTTGTGCTGATGCTGGTGCGCGTTTTCATGCGCTTTACCAAAGGGGCTCCGGCCTTGCCAAAAGAAGAAACCGCCATGATGAAAATGGTGGCCCACGCCACCCATGGCATTCTTTACCTTGCTTTGCTGCTTATGCCGCTCAGCGGCGCGCTGGCATGGTTTGGCCAGAATGAACTGGCCGTTACCGCGCACTGGGCGCTCAAATTTGTTTTACTGGCATTTGTGGCCTTGCATATCGGTGCTGCCCTCTATCACCATTTTGTGCTGAAAAACGGGCTGATCAAGCGGATGACGAAGGCGGGTTAACGCCGCTATCGCGCAAAAAAATGGCCCGGGTTTCGGGCCATTTTTGGTGTTCATACCTGCAAGGCTTACATCGCGATGGAAAAGTTGATGCCAATGCCGATGGCGGAGTTGTTGGCAAATGTGCCCGCCGCACCGGCGGTATCTCCCAGCCAGATATACTTGGCCCCGCCGGAAATTTTGGTGTTGCCCATCGTGTAGGTCAGGCCCGCGCCAAGGCTGAAAAAGCCGTCTGTGGGGGCCAATGGCGACGGGGCACCGTGCAGGTTTTTTTCATACCCCATGGTCACCGCTGCCGATAGCGTGTCAGACAATTTGCGGCCAACACCAAGGTTATAGGTTACACGATCAGAGGTATAACTGACCAACGCGCCACCCGGAAAGGTCGGTGGTGTAATATCGAAGGCAGACCAGTTCACCCAGCGGATAGAGCCGAAAACCAGCGTTTTGGGATTTACGCCCGTCTGGAACTCGAGGTTGACCGATTGCGGGGTGGTCACGGTCATCGAGCCGGGGATGGAAGGCCCGCCGAAAGCCTCCGCGGTGGTGTGGGTCGAGCTGACCGTAGAGCGATAGGTCAGCGCCACGCGCAGCGCAATATCGGGAATTTGGTATGCGGCACCGGCAACATAGCCAAAACCGGACCCGGCATCGGCGGTGATGGTATACCCGCCCGCCAAAGGCACGGCGGCCGTCGCCTGCATGGTTTGGTAGGTCGCCCCGCCATACACCATAAACCGGTCGCTCACATCATAGCTACCGACAACCGTAATTGCCGATGATTTCAGATCTGCCGCCGTGCCAGTATATAACCCTGCGGTATATTTGGCGAGAGAGCCATAAGGTTGGTCAAAAATGATCGCGAGGCCGATTTTATCGCTCAGGTCGGTTTTGTAACCGCCGGAAAACGAAACGTAGTTGGGAGACATAATGCCGGTAGCGGTGGCGGTCGGGTCAATACCCGAAACTGACGGCATGGCGTAAGACGTGCCAAATTTAACCAACGTGCCGGTTTCAAAAATAATATCGACAGATTGGCTCGTGCGCTCAATCCCGCCAGCTTGCACCATCGCGGCGCTGGCCAAAAGGGCAGCGCCCGCTGCAAAACCCAGTTTTTTCATAGCTTCCTCCCAGAAATTTTTATTTGGGCCAGCTTACTTATACGTCAATCCTCTGGTCAATCTTTACGCAACGGCAGGCGCAAGAATTATCTATTTTATGACAAATAGAGCGCTAAATGCGGTCCCGCAGGGCATAATAGCTCATCGCCAGCGCCAGAAGCGGGGTTTTGAGGGCGGGGCCGCCGGGGAAGCGGGGGGGCTTTGTGGTGCCAAACAGGTCAAACCGCTCACTGGTGCCCTGAATGGTTTCCGCCAGAATCTCGCCCGCGAGGCTGGCCATTGCCACCCCGTGGCCCGAATAGCCCGAGGCGCTCAGGATATTCGGCGCAAGCCGGGCGAAATTCGGCATCCGGTTCATGGTGATGGCCAAGGTGCCGCCCCATGCGTAATCAATCTTTGCCCCCGCAAGCTGCGGGAAAATCTCCAGCATAGGCTTTTGCGCCTTGGCCGCGATGTCAGCAGGGAACTTGTAGCCATAGCTTTCGCCGCCACCAAAAACCATGCGGTGATCCGCCGAGCGCTTAAAGTAATTGACCACGAATTTGCTGTCGGCCACTGCCACATCTTCGGCAATCAGGCTTTTGGCCATGGCCTCGCCCAAGGGTTCGGTGGCGACGATATAGTTATTGATCGGCATCACCCGGCGGGCCACCTTTTTGGACAGCCCGCCCATATAGCCATTGCCCGCCAAAATCAGAAATTCCGCCGCCACGCGCCCCTCGGCAGTGCGCACATTCGGCCCCGTATAACTGAGCGCCTTGGAGCCCTCATAAATCGCCACCCCCGCCTTTTGCGCCGCCCGCGCCAGCCCCAGCACATATTTCTGCGGGTTCAAATGCCCCGCGCCCATGTCCAGCGTGCCGCCGCAATAGGCATCCGTGCCGATATGCGCCCGAATGCCTGCCCCATCCAGCGCCGAAATCGCGTCATAGCCATAGCGGGTTTGCAGCATCTCGGCATAGGCGAGGCTGTGGTGCAGGTTTTTGGGCTTCAGCTCGGCATGAATGATTCCGTCGCGCCAGTCGCACTCAATCCCATGCTTGGTAATCAGCCGCCGCACGCAAGCCTTGCTGGCCTCACCCAGTTCCCAGAGCGCGCGGGCCGTGTCCTCTCCCACCATCTTCTCAAGCTCATCCTGCTCCACCCGCTGGCCCGAGCCAACCTGCCCGCCATTCCTGCCCGAGGCGCCAAAGCCCACCCGCTGGGCCTCCAGCAGCACCACCTTATAGCCCGCCTCTGCCAGATGCAGCGCCGAAGAGAGCCCCGTAAACCCCGCCCCCACCACGCAGACATCCGCCGTTACCTCGCCCCTGAGCGGCGGAAACGGGGCCAGCGGGGTGGCTACCGAGGCCCAGTAGGATTTCGGGTAGCGGCCCGGTTTGTCATTGGCGTAAAGCAGGTCCATGGGGTGCCCTTTCTTGGCCTTACCCTAACCGTTCCCAAACGGCGGATTCAATGCTAACCTTCGGAAAAGCACAAGGGGAATGACATGCTGTCCGACTGGGAAAAATCCGTTTTCACCACCAACGCCGTGGATGGCAAACCGCTGGCGCATGATGTTTACACCAAAGGTAGCGGCCCCGTGGTGCTGATCATTCAGGAATTGCCCGGCATTGGCGTGGAAACCAACCGGCTGGCCGAAGACCTGATCGCCGCGGGGTTCACCGTGGTGCTGCCGCACCTGTTTGGCCCCATCGGGCGGCTGTCTTTCGCCGGAAACATCGTGCGGGTGTTCTGTATGCGCCGCGAATTCGCGGTGTTCGCCAAACACCGCACCAGCCCCGTGGTCCGGTGGCTCCGCGCCCTGGCGGCCGAGCTTCGGAATGCGCACAAGGTGCAGGGCATCGGCGTCATCGGCATGTGCCTCACCGGCAATTTCGCCATTTCGATGATGGCCGATGAAAGCGTGCTGGCGGGCGTCGCCTCCCAGCCCTCCTTGCCGCTTTTGGCCAATTCCGCCCTGCACATGTCGCCCGGCGATGTCGCCGAAATCCGCGCGGGGCTGGATGAAAAAGGCCCGATGCTGGTCTTTCGCTTTCAGGGCGACAAGCTCTGCACCCACGCCAAATTCGAGGCGCTGGACAAGGCGTTTAACGGCGATCACGAGCGGATAAAGCTGCGGGAAATCGAGGGGGACAAGCATTCCCTGCTGACGGTGCATTTCAACGGCGAAGATGGCAGCCCGACCCGTGATGCCCTAACCGAGGTGATGGGCTATTTTACCGAAAAGCTCAAAGCGTAGGGTGGGTGCTTGCGCCCACCGCTCACACATTCAACAACAAATGCTCCCGCTCCCACGGGCTGATCACCTGCAGGAACGCCTCCGCCTCGTGGCGCTTCAGGGCGCTGTAAACAGCGCTGAAATCCTCGCCCAGCACCGCCCGCAGGTCCGGCGCGCGCTCGAAAGCATCCAGCGCCCCCAGAAGCGAGCGCGGCAAGCCGTGGTCGGCCCCGTAGGCCTCCCCCGTCATCTGCCCGCGCGGCTTCAGCCCCTGCTTCATGCCCAAATACCCACAGGCCAGCGAGGCGGCAATGCCAAGGTAGGGGTTGCAATCCATCCCCACCACGCGATTCTCCACCCGCCGTGCTTCGGGGCTCGAAATCGGCACCCGAATCCCCGTGGTGCGGTTATCCTCGCCCCACTCCAGATTGATCGGCGCCGAGCCGGAGGCCACATAGCGGCGGTAGGAATTCACATAGGGCGCAAACAGGCTGATGGCGTTGGGCACATATTTTTGCTGCCCCGCGAGGAAGCTGTAGAACAGCGCGGTGGGCTGGTCATCGGGCCCGTTGAAGATGTTCTGCCCGTCCGCCCCCAGCACCGAGTGGTGGATGTGCATGGCGCTGCCCGGCTCGTCCTGCATCGGCTTGGCCATGAAGGTGGCGTAGCAATCATTCCTGAACGCCGCCTCGCGGATCATCCGCTTGAAGTAAAACACCTGGTCGGCGAGCCGGATCGGGTCGCCATGGATCAGGTTGATCTCGATCTGCCCGGCGCCGCCTTCCTGAATGATGGTGTCGATTTCGTAGCCCTGCGCCTCGGCGAAATCGTAAATATCGTCAATCACCTTGCCGTAATCATCCACCGCCACCATGGAATAGGCCTGCCGCGAGGCCACCCGCCGACCGGTGCGCGCCATGGGCGGCTCGATCGGGTGGTTGGGGTTGAGGTTGGGCTTGGTGAGGTAAAACTCCAGCTCGGGGGCCACCACCGGCTCCCAGCCCTCGGCCTTATAGAGATCCAGCACCCGTTTGAGCACATTGCGCGGCACCAGCTCCACCGGCGAGCCGTCCATATTCTGCACGTCATGGATCACCTGAAGCGTCACATCCCCCGCCCACGGGGCGGCGGTGGCGGTGCTGAAATCGGGCACCAGAAGCATGTCGGATTCGGTCCACTGGTTCTCGATCTCCATATCCACATATTGGCCGTCAATGGTTTGGAAAAAGATAGAGGTGGGCAGGAACACCCGCTCTTCACGGCTGAACTTCTTGCTCGGCATCGCCTTGCCGCGCGACACCCCCGCCATATCGGCGATCACGCATTCAATTTCCTCGACACGGCGGCCATCCAGCCATTCCGCCACGGATTCCGGCATTTTGGCGATATACTGCATGGATTTGGGGAGCGACATGGGGGCCTCTATTTCGGTTTCTGGCGCATCAAGAGCGCCGAAACGATTATACCGATACTCACCGCCAGCACAATCAGGCTGGCCAGGGCGTTAATATCGGGGCTTACCCCAAGGCGCACCTTGGAGAAAATCACCATCGGCAGGGTGGTGGCCCCGGGGCCGGAGACGAAGCTGGAGATCACGAGGTCATCAAGTGAAAGCGTAAAGGCCAGAAGCCAGCCGGAGACCAGCGCCGGGGTGATCATCGGCAAGGTGATGTCAAAGAACACCCGCGCGGGCGAGGCCCCGAGGTCCAGCGCCGCTTCCTCGATGGAGTCATCCATATCGGAAAGGCGGGACTGCACCACCACGGCCACATAAGCCATGTTAAAGGTGATATGGGCGATTAATATCGTCGTCAGCCCGCGCCCCGCGGGCCAGCCGATCAGGCTTTGCATAGCCACGAACAGCAGCAACAGCGACAGGCCGATGATCACATCGGGCATCACCAGAGGGCCGGTCACCATCCCCCCCATCAGCCCCTTGCCCCGCACCCGCTTAAAGCGCACCAGCACCATGGCCATCATCGTGCCCAGCACCGTGGCCACGCTGGCCGAGACCACCGCGATTTTCAGGCTCAGCTTTGCGGCGTCCATGATCTGCTGATTGGCAAACAGCTCGGCATACCATTTGGTGGACCAGCCGCCCCACACCGTCACCAGCTTGCTTTTGTTAAAGCTGTAAACCACCAGCGAGATGATCGGGCCGTAAAGGAAGAGATAGCCCAAAAGGGCCATGATGGGGGTAAAGCGCAGCTTCATATTTCCGCCCCCCTCGCCTGGGCGCGGCGCAGGATCATGATTGGAATCATCATGATCACCAGCATCACAATCGCCACCGCCGAGGCCACCGGCCAGTCGCGGTTGCTGAAATACTCGTTCCACAGCACCTTGCCGATCATCAGCGTATCCGGCCCGCCAAGGAGCGCGGGGATCACGTATTCGCCCAGCACGGGGATAAACACCAGCATCGAGCCGGCGATGATTCCGGGCATGGAGAGCGGCAGGGTAATGCGGAAAAAGCTGGACATGCGGCTGGCGCCGAGGTCCCGGCTGGCCTCCAGCAGGGTGTCATCGAGCTTCACAAGGTTGGCGTAAAGCGGCAGGATCAGAAACGGCAGATAGGTGTAAACAATGCCGATATACACCGCCACATCGGTTTGCATGATAACCAGCGGCTCATCAATAATTCCCGCCCAGAGCAGCACCGCGTTCAAAATCCCGTTGGTTTTCAGAATGCCAATCCACGCATAAACCCTGAGCAGAAACGACGTCCAGAACGGCAGCACCACCAAGAGCAGCAGGATAGAGCGGCGCGGCTCGGGGCTGCGGGCGATATAATAGGCCATCGGGTAGCCCGCCAGAAGGGTCAGCAGCGTGGCAATGGCGGCGATTTTGATCGAGGAGAGGTAAGCGTTGAGATAAAGGCTATCCTCCCACATATAGCTGTAATTCTCGAGGTTTATGTTAAACTTGAGGCTGCCATTCACCCATTCCCACAGGGGCGAATAGGGCGGAATGGCAATGCGCGGCTCGGCCAGCGAGATTTTCAGCACCACCAGAAACGGCACCATGAAAAACAGCAGCAGCCACAGGGTGGGGACCGCAATCACAAAGCGCCGCCCCAGCCTCATTTGACCAGCACCCTGCAGGCGGCGGCTGACCAGCCGATATGCACCGTTTCATCCCAGGTGATCGGGTTGTCCTCGTGCAGCCCGTTGGCGGCGGTGACCTTCAGGCATTGCCCGTTTGGCAGTTGCACACGGTAAACCGAAAGGTTGCCCATATAGGCCACCTCGGTGACCACCCCCTGCATGGTGTTGGCGGCCTCAAGGGGCGTGCGCGAAAGCCGGATGCGCTCGGGGCGCACGGCAATATGCAGCTTTTGGCGCGCCGTCAGCCCCGCCACGGGTTCGCACATCACCGGCCCTTCGGATGTGTTCACCCGCATCAGGTCCGGCGCGGCCACATCCACCTCGCCGTCAAAAATATTCACCGAACCGATGAAATCGGCGACGAAGCGGCTGTTGGGGGTCTCGTAAATCTCGCGCGGCTCGCCCACCTGCACGATGCGGCCCGCGTCCATCACACCGATGCGGGTGGAGAGCGTCATCGCTTCTTCCTGGTCATGGGTCACCACGATAAAGGTCACGCCCAGCTCTTCCTGAATGCGGATCAGCTCGAATTGTGTTTCCTCCCGCAGCTTTTTGTCGAGCGCCCCCAACGGCTCATCGAGCAGCAAAAGCTTGGGTTGTTTGACCAGCGCCCGCGCCAGCGCCACCCGCTGTTGCTGCCCGCCGGAAAGCTGGTGCGGCTTGCGGCGGGCAAAACCGTCGAGCTTGACAAGGCCGAGCATGTCAGCGGTGCGCTGCATGGCCTCCCCTTTGGGCACCCCTTCCCGCCGCAGCCCGTAGGCCACGTTTTTCTCTACGCTCATATGGGGGAACAGGGCGTAGCTCTGGAACATCATATTGGTGGGGCGCATGTTGGCGGGCACGCCGGTCATGTCCTGCCCGTCAATTTCAATGGCGCCACCGGTCGGGGTTTCGAACCCCGCCAGCATCCGCAGCAGGGTCGATTTCCCGCAGCCCGAGCCGCCGAGCAGGCAGAACAGCTCGCCGCGGTAAATGTCCAGCGACACATCCTTGACCGCGGCGAGGTCGCCAAACATTTTGGTGATGCCCTTGATGCGCACAAAGGGTCTATCCGTGCCTTTAACCCAAGGTTTTGTTTCTGCAGCCAGAATATGCTCGCTCATTTGCCCCCCAAAAGCTGGGAGCGCCCAAAGGCGCCCCCGATGATTTTATTGCCCGGTTTTCACCCGTGTCCACAGCCGCGTGACCAGGCGGTCGGTGCGCGCATCATAGGGCACCGAGGCCCAAAGGTTGGCCTTGGCGGCCTCGGTCGGGAAGATGCCCGGGTCCGAGGTGATCTCCGGATCCACCAGCGGCATGGAGGCCGCATTGGCATTGGCATACCACACATAGTTGGTAATATCGGCGGTGATCTGAGGGTCCATGATGAAGTTGATGAACTTGTGCGCCAGATCAGGGTGCGGTGCATCTGCCGGAATGGCCAGCATATCAAACCACTGCAAAGCCCCCTCTTTCGGGATCACATAGGCGATCTCCACGCCGTTTTCGGCCTCGTCCGCCCGCGCCTGCGCCTGGAACACATCGCCCGACCAGCCCACGGCCACGCAGGTGTCGCCATTGGCGAGGTCGGAGATATACTGCGAGGAATGGAAATAGCGGATATAGGGCCGCACCTTCTCGATCAGCGCCGCGCCCGCTTCCAGGTCGGCCTTGTTGGTGGAGTTCGGGTCCAGCCCGAGATAGTTCATCGCCGCCGGGATCATCTCGGTGGGCGCATCGAGCATCGACACCCCGCAATCGGCGAGCTTGGACACGGTGTCCGGGTCAAACACCAGCGCCCAGCTATCCACGGTGTAATCTTCCCCCAGCCGCTCGGCCACGGCCTTGGTGTTATAGCCAATGCCCGTGGTGCCCCACATATAGATCACCGCGTGTTCATTGCCCGGGTCATAGGCGGCGGCACCGGCCATCAGGGCGGGGTCCATATTGGCAAGGTTGGGGAGTTTGCTCTTGTCCAGTGGCATGTAAACCCCCGCCGCGATCTGGCGTTGCAGGAAGTCCGAGGTGGGCACCACCACATCATAACCCGAATTGCCCGCCAGCATCTTGGCTTCCAGCACCTCGTTGCTGTCATAAACATCGTAAGTCACCTCTATGCCGGTGGCATCGGTGAACTTCTGCAAGGTGTCTTCGGCGATATAATCCGACCAGTTATAAACGTGCAGCACGTTATCCTGCGCCTGAACCGCCCCGGCGGCGGCCAGTGCGATCAGCGCGGTGGTTATACGAGTTTTCATGGTATGGCTCCCTGTTGAATGTCTACGGGGAGTTTGGCGGGGAAAGCGGAGCAAAAGCAAGCAAAATTTTACCCTCAGAGGGTGGTCAGGTAGGTCTCCACCTCGAAGGCGCTCATCCGGTGGGCGAAGCGGTTGAACTCCTGGCGCTTCATGGCGGCAAACACCTCGACAAATTGCGGGTTGAGGCGGGCCTTGAGGGCATCGCTGCTTTCAAAGGCCGAAATCGCCGCCGCCCAGTCGGCAGGTAGCTGCGGCAGCCCCGCCTCATAGGCGTTGCCCGTGGTGGCGGCGGGCGGGTCGGCGGGCCGCTCCAGCCCTTCCAGCACCCCCGCCAGCAATGCAGCCAGCAGCAGGTAGGGGTTGGCATCCGCCCCGGCCACGCGGTGCTCGATGCGCCGCGCCTCGGGGTTGCCGCCGGGAATGCGAATCGCACTGGTGCGGTTCTCGTATCCCCAGCCAATGCCCGTAGGCGCGTGGCTGTTGGGCCTGAGGCGACGATAGGAATTCAGGTGCGGCGCGAAGATCAGGGTGGAGGCGGGCATCAGGCGCAACAGCCCGTTCACACAATGGCGCAGGGTGTCGCTGCCCGCCTCGGTGCCATCGTCAAACAGGTTGTTTCCGGCCCCGTCCAGCAGGCTGAAATGCACATGCAGGCCGCTGCCCGACTGCCCCAGATAGGGCTTGGCCATAAAGCTGGCCTCCAGCCCCTGCGCCCGTGCCACCCCCTTCACGATGCGCTTGAAAAACACCGCGTTATCGGCCACCGTCAGAGGGTTGGGCCCATGCAGAAGGTTGATCTCGAACTGCCCCGCCCCACCCTCGGAAATAGCAGCATCGGCGGGTATGCCATAGGCAGCGCATGCCCCGTAGACCGCCTCGAAAAACGCGCCGTGGTCATCGACATTGTCAAGCGCCAGCATCTGCGCCCCGGCCTGCGGCGGCGTGGGGCCGGGCATGACCAGGTAAAACTCCATCTCGATGGCCATTACAGGGGTTAGCCCCTGCGCCTTGAGCTTCTCTGCTACGGCGGCCAGAATTTGGCGCGGGTCGATGGCGGACGGGGTGCCGCCCTCTCCGGCCATCACCACCGGCACAAACTGCGCCGCGCCGCTTTGCCAAAGCTCGGGCAGCGGGCCGCGCGGGGTGGGGAGGCAGAGGCAGTCAGCGTCGCCGGATTTGAACACCAGTGGGCTGTCGGCCACGTCCTCGCCAAAAATGTCGATGGCTGGCACGGAACAGGGCATCCGCAAGCTGCCGCCCATCACTTTTTCAAGCTGGGTGGCAGGCATGAGCTTGCCGCGCCAAATACCGTTAAGGTCACATATGGCGGCGCGGATCATTGCGGGGGTGGTTGGCATAATCGGCTCCTGTGCATGAGGCAGAGTTGCGGGGAAGAGGCCGGGAAGTCAAGTCCTGTTGGCAAGGGTATTCCCTTATGACTCAGCCCGAAAACCGGCGAATGCAGTGCGAATAAAATCAGGCGTTGTTGCATATAAGATCGTTGAGACGGATTTCCCCTTTCCCAAGCCAGTCATTGGATTTTCACGCTCACAGGCATTCCATGTGCTGTGAATCGGTTAAGGCAGTTCACGATGACTTTGGCT
>JALWPC010000533.1 GCA_026995265.1 Paracoccaceae bacterium | reverse complement strand
TTCAAGGATTGGGAGCGCGACACCCCCTATTTCGACGGCTGCCTGCCCATCGAGGTTATGGCCGCCCGTGGCCGCGACACCCTGCGCTTTGGCCCGATGAAGCCCGTGGGCCTCACCAACCCCCACGCGCCCGGTGAAAAACCCTATGCCGTGGTGCAGCTTCGCCGCGACAACGCCCTTGGCACCCTTTTCAATATCGTTGGCTTTCAAACCAAAATGAAATACGGCGCGCAGAAACAGGTGCTGCGGATGATCCCGGGGCTGGAAGCGGCCGAATTTGCCCGTTTGGGCGGCATCCACCGGAATACGTTTATCAATTCGCCGCGCCTTCTTAATGCGCAAATGCAGCTCAAAGCCGCGCCCAATATCCGCATGGCGGGGCAGATCACCGGCGTTGAGGGCTATGTGGAAAGCGCGGCCATGGGGTTGCTGGCGGGCCGAATGGCTGCGGCGCAGGCGCGCGGCGAGGTGCTGCCCGCGCCCCCCGACACCACCGCCATGGGGGCGCTTGTCACCCATATCACCGGCGGGGCGGAGGCCAAAACCTTCCAGCCCATGAACGTCAATTTCGGCCTTTTTCCCGAGGTCGACGCCAAAAAAGGCCGCCGCAACCGCAAAGCGCGTTACAAGGCCTATACCGACCGCGCCAAGGCGGATTTCACCGCATGGCTTGGGTAGAACGCTTCGCCCCCTCCCCCACCGGCCCGCTGCACCTGGGCCACGCCTATAGCGCGCTTCTGGCGTGGGACAGGGCGGTGGCTAATGGTGGTGAGTTCCTGCTTCGTATTGAAGACATCGACCAATCCCGCGCCCGCCCTGAATGGGAAGCGCAGATTTTCGCGGACCTGGCTTGGCTGGGGATTTGCTGGCCTCAGCCGGTTCTGCGGCAATCCGAAAGGCTGGATCACTACCGCGCGGCGCTGGCCAGGCTTTGGGCGCGCGGCCTGCTCTACCCCTGCACCTGCACCCGCCGTGATATTCTTGAGGCGACCCGGGCTCCGCAGGAGGGCGCGCCCCCACCGGGCCCTGACGGTGTGCTCTACCCCGGCACCTGCCGCGCCAAGCCTTCCGGCGATATGCCGGTAACAGCCCTGCGCCTGAACCTGCGCGCGGCCTTGCAGGGAGGCGAAATCTTCCACTTCAACGAAACCGGCGGCAATCCAGGACGGGTGGAATTCACCGCTGATGAAGCCATTGAGACCATCGGCGACATTGTGCTGGCCCGCCGCGATATGGGCACATCCTACCACCTCTCGGTGGTGCTGGACGACGCTTTTCAGGGCGTCACCCATGTCACCCGCGGGCAAGACCTGTATGAGGCCACCAAGATTCACGTGATCCTGCAAAAGCTCCTCCGCCTGCCCACCCCCGTTTACCATCACCACACGCTCATCCGAGACGAAAACGGCAAACGCCTCGCCAAGCGCGACGACGCCCGCGCCATTGCCGGATACCGCGCAGACGGGGCCACGCCCGAGGACATCCGCCACATGGTCGGCCTCTAAGCAGGCGCTCCCGCCCGTCGGCGCACGATTTGCTACGCAAATCGACCCCTCCCGTTGGGCGCGGCCTCGCTGCGCTCGGTGCGGCGCGTCCAGCATTGCGCGGCTTGGCGAGTCCGCACCCGCGCCGCGCTGCAAATGTTGCGCTTGTGGTGAGGTCGGATGAGTATTTATGGAAGAATGAAGAGGGCTTGAGCTTTGCCCCCTTCGGACGCGCCACAAGCGCTAGAGGTTGGCGGCGGCGCGGGCGTGATGTTGCCTCACGCAATTAGGTTGACGCGCCGCCACCGAGGCGAAGCCGAGGCGCGGTTCGGGGCTTTAGCCCCGAATATTGCGGCTATTCGGGGGCCATAAGCTCCACTTCCGCGCCCTCCCGCAAGGCGGTATAAAAACAGCTGCGCCGGTTGGTATGGCAAGCCGGCCCCGCTTGTTCTACCAGCGCCAGCAGGCAATCACGATCGCAATCTAGGCGCATGTCTATCAGCCGCTGCACATGGCCCGAGCTTTCCCCCTTGCGCCAGAATGCCTGCCGCGAGCGCGACCAGAAGGTCATCCGCCCCGTTTCCAGCGTTTCCGCCAGGCTCTCGGCATTCATCCATGCCAGCATCAGCACCTCCAGCGTTTCGGCGTCTTGCGAGATCACCGAGACCAGCCCTTGGTCATTGAATTTCACACTTGTGATGTCAAAGGGTTTCATTTTGCTTTTCATTCCTGCCGTGAGTGCCTATCTCTTGGGTAAACCTAGCCAGTGGAGCCGGAAAATGCCAGATGATAGTGAATTGATCGCGCTTTATTCAGGGCAAATTTTGGCACTGGCCGCCGATATTCCCCATGCCGAGCTGATCGAGTCCCCCATGGCCGAGGTCCGTAAACGCGCGCCGCTTTGCGGCTCCAACGTGGCGGTGAGCCTCGATTATGACGGTGAAAAAATCACCCGTTTCGGCATGGATGTAAAGGCCTGCGCCCTAGGCCAAGCCTCCGCCTCCATCCTAGGGGCACAGGCGATTGGGTTGAGCGAAGCGCAGGTTGAGGCCGCCCGCGACCAGCTTAAAGCCCTGCTCAAAGCCGACGGCCCCACCCCGGACGCACCCCTTGAAGGCTATGAGGTCCTGCGCCCGGCACGCGGCTTCAAAAACCGCCATGCCTCGATAATGCTCGCGCTTGAGGCCACCCTCGCCGCCATCTCGGATGCCAAAAAAAAGGCGCAGCCCTAAGGCCGCGCCGAGGTGGGCATTGCCCCAAGGCAGATCGGGGCAAGCGAGCAGACTTAAAAAGACAAAACCACCAGCACCATGAAAAAGATCGCGCCCAATGAAAGCGCATCTTCCAGCAGTTCTTTTGCTGGGTAAGAGTCGAATTTACGTATGAGCGTGGCCATGATTTACTCCGTGGTTAATTTCCGTTAAGTTTCCCTAATGTTCTCTATTTGGGCACAATTGTCAAGAACATTAGAAGAACATTGGCCAATTAACCAACCTTGAGCATCAAAAACGCCTTGTCGCGGTCCATCAGATAAAGCAGCGCCCGCGCCGCTTTTCCACGGGTTTCCAACAGGTTGGGGTCTTGCTCCAGTAGCAACCGCGCATCATCCTGTGCGATTTGCATCAGGGGCGCCTGTTGTTCCAAATCTGCCACCCTGAATTGCGGCAATCCGGATTGTTTAACCCCCAAGAGGTCCCCCGCGCCCCGTAAGCGCAAATCCTCGTCAGCAATCCGGAAGCCGTCTTCGGTTTCCCGCATGATCCCCAGCCGCGCCAGCCCGCTTTGCGTTAGCGGCGGGTCATACATCAGCAGGCAGGTGGAGGCCTTGCTGCCGCGCCCCACGCGGCCCCGCAACTGGTGCAACTGCGCCAGCCCGAAATTCTGCGCGCCCTCGATCACCATGATCGTGGCATTGGGCACATCCACGCCGACCTCGATCACCGTTGTGGCCACCAGAACCTTGGTCCGCCCTGCCACAAAATCCGCCATCGCCGCGTCTTTCTCCTCGGGCCTGAGTTGCCCGTGCACCAGCCCCACCGCGCC
>JALWPC010000532.1 GCA_026995265.1 Paracoccaceae bacterium | reverse complement strand
CCTCAGGTCATTCGAATAAGGTCTCGTCATCAATCCTAGCCTCCTTCACCAGTATGGATGATGAATCACAAACGCCTCAGGATGGGAACCCCCCATCGATTCCGAAAATGCCGGAGCCGCTCTAACCCAGATCGACACTCTGGTGGCGGCGCATCAACCATCTCATTTGTGGTAAGTTCAAGACCGCGCCGCCTTCAACCCTTGGTGCTTGTGGATAGGCCAAGAGGGGGCTCTGCCCCCGCTTCGCTCCCCCGGAGTATTTCTAAAAAATAGAAACGGGTGCGCCCCTGCTATTACACAGGGGCGGCTTCTACTTTTACGGCCATCGGCTCTCCAGCCTGTACCGCATCGTCATCGTGCACAGTATTGGTTAATAAACCGTTACCCAGCTTCTACTTTTCACAAATACTCATACGACCCCAGCCACAAGCGCAAAGGTCTCAGCGCGGCGCGGGTGCAGGGCCTGCCAAGCGCAACAATGTTTAACGCGCCGCAACAGCCGAGCGAAGCGAGGCTGCGCTAGAGCTTTGGCAGGGCCCGTCGGTCAAAAGATACCGATTTCAACAGCGCAAACACCGGGGTGCCCTCAGTCAGGCCCAGTTCCGCCACCGAGGCCCGCGTGATCCGCGCCCGCAACCTCTGCCCGTCGCCAATATCCAGCAGGAGTTCGGCAAAAGCCGTTTTTGCCTCCTGCGATACCTCCAGAATTCGCCCTTCCAGCACATTGCGGATGCTCAGCCCCTCGGGCCGAGCCATTGCAATCGCAACATCCCGCGCGCGGATACGGAGCCGCAGGTTTGCCCCGACCTCAACCGCTGATGCAGGCATACTCAGCGCTTGCCCCGCCACCGAAAGCTCTGTCAGCCGGAAGCGCTCGTCCTGCCCTGTAACCGTGGCCTGCACCACGCTGCCCGCCTCGAATTTACCGCTGGCCTCGGCGATATCGAGCCGCGCCAGCGTCTCGGCCACGCCCCCTGCCGCCAGCACTTTCCCACTCGCCAACACCACCATCCGGTCGGCGAGTCGTGTGACCTCCTCAACCGAGTGTGTCACGTAAATCACCGGCAGCCCAAAAACTTCAGGCAGGCGGGCGATATAAGGCAATAATTGCGTTTTACGGGCATGGTCGAGCGCCGACAGCGGTTCGTCCATCAGGAGCAGGCGGGGGCTGGCGAGCAGGGTGCGCCCGATGGCCACCCGCTGTTTTTCTCCGCCCGAAAGCGTAGCCGCCCGCCGCCCGAGCAAGGGTTGCAAATCCAGCGTTTTCACCACGGAGTCAAACCCCTCCGAGCCGCTGCGCCTGGCCGCAAAGCGCAGGTTGCCCGCCACGTCCAAGTGCTCAAACAGCCGTGCATCCTGAAACACAAAGCCAACGCCGCGCTTGGCTGTGGGCACAAAGCGCCCCCCCTGCCATGGCTCGCCGTCAAACGAGACCTCTCCCGAGGCCCCGGTTTCCAGCCCCGCAATCACCCGCAGCAACAAGGATTTCCCCGCGCCTGATGCGCCAAAAAGCGCCGTGATACCGCCCAACTCAAACTCGTGGGCCACCTCCAGCCGGAAGCCCTCCAGCCCCAGGTTTATATCCACCGACAGGCTCATCAGCCCATCCTTACCGGCGCGCGGCGGTTGAGGGTGTAAACCAGCAGCAGGGTGGTAAAGGAAAACACCAGCAATATCGCCGAAAGCGCGTGGGCCTGAGCATAATCCAGCACCTCCACCTGCTCGTAAATCGCAATGGAAATCACCCGCGTTTGCCCGGGGATATTACCGCCGACCATCAGAACCACGCCGAACTCACCGATGGTGTGGGCAAAGCTGAGCACCGCCCCCGTGAGCACCCCGCGCCGTGCCAGCGGCAGGGCGACGTTGAAAAACGCATCCAGCCGCCCCGCGCGCAGGGTCGCCGCTGCCTCCATCGGGCCGCGCCCGACGGCCTCAAACGCCGATTGCAGCGGTTGCACCATGAAGGGCAGCGAATAAAGCGCCGAGGCCAGCACGAGGCCGGAAAACGAGAAGGCAAGCGTGGTGCCGGTGGAATCCCGCCAAAGGCCGCCCAGCACCGAACCGGGGCTGAACAGGATCAGGAAATAGAAGCCGAGCACGGTTGGGGGCAGCACCAATGGCAGGGCGGTGAAGGCTTCGACAAAGGGGCGGGCGCGGGTGCGGGTAGTGGCCAGCCACCACGCCAACGGGGTGCCGACCAGCAGCAAAAGTGCGGTGGTAACCGCAGCCAGCTTCATGGAAAGCCAAATCGGGGCGAGATCTGGCCAGATCATAACGCCCCGTAACCCGCAGCGCGCATGGCCGCTTGTGCCTGCTCGGTTTCAAGGAAGGTGATAAAGGCAGCGGCGGCAGGGTTTTCGCTCAGCAACACGGCGTCTTGCAGGATGGGAGCGTAAAGCGATTCCGGCACCGGCCAGAAGGCCTTGGGCGCATATGATTGCGCCACCAGCCCCAGTTCCGCGTTACCAGAGGCCACCAGCGCATAGGCCTGGCCAACGTTTTGGCCCATCACGATTTTCCCCTGCACCTGCGCCCACAGGCCCATGGCCTGAAGCGCTTGCTGCGCGGCCAGACCATAAGGCGCGAGCGCAGGGTTGGCGATGGCGAGATGGGTGAAATCCTCGCTTAGGCGCGCCTGCGAAGCCGCGCCATCGGCCGCCATAAGCACCAGCAAGCCGCGCGCATAAGTGATGCGTTTCAGGCTCAGCCCCGCGTTTTCCAAGCGTTCGGGGCGGGCCTGGTCGGCGGCCAAAAAGGCATCATAGGGTGCACCATGGACAATTTGGCCGTAAAGCTGGCCGGTGGAGCCGCTGGACAGGGTGATTTGATAGCCGGTTTCAGCCTCAAACGCGGGCAATAGCCCCTCGGCCACCTTGCCGAAATTCGCCGCCACGGCCACAAGGGCACGAGCCCCGTCGGCGCGCACGGGCCGCACCATACTGGCGGCCATTCCGGTAAATAAAAACTGGCGACGATGCATCTTTCCGGCTCCCTGCTCGCCCCATGGTAACGAAGCCCGCAGCCCCCTGCAAACGGGAAATGCGGGCGGGCTCACTCTGTCAGCAGCATCAGGAGCGCCACGATCACCGCCGCAATTCCGGCAACCACGCTGGCAGAGACCATCGGCCCGCCCAGCGCCACCTCCCATACAATCACCCATGCAGGCACAAGGTAGGTATAGGCCATAACTTTGGCTGCCTTCAGGTGCAGGGCTGCGTATTGCAGCAGGAAAAAAGTGGTGGCCGAGGCGAAGATGGTGACATAGGCAAGCGTGATCCAGACAATGGCGGGCAGGCTGGTGAAATCGGTTTGCATTAGGCTTTTTGCGCCGTAAAGGCTGAGCAGGATAAAGCCGGCAACCATCATCCCGAGGGTGAACACCAACGGTTTTTCGCCGCGATTCAGCCGTTTTATCAGGGGAGTATAGAGCGCGTGGGCGAGCACGCCGATGAAGAAAATCATCTCGCCACGGCCGATTTCAAAGGCCATGATCGCGCCAATATCGCCGCGGAATATCACCCAGAC
>JALWPC010000531.1 GCA_026995265.1 Paracoccaceae bacterium | reverse complement strand
TGGCGATATAGGCCTCGCAGGCCTCCCGCTGGGCGTGGAGTGAGTTGAATTCCTGCTCCAGCCCTTCCTCCGAGGATTTGCGGGTGTAAACCGCGCAGCGCAGTTTGCGTTTGATCTCCTTGCTCATGCGCCCCTCCTGCTTTTCAGGCCAAAGAAGATCCAGCCGTTCCAGCGGGTGCCGGTAATGGCGCGGGCCACGGCCGAGAGCGAGCGGTAGGGGCGGCCCTGCCATTCATAACCATCGGCCAGAACCGTCACGGTGTGTTCGACCCCCTGCCATTCGCGGATCAGCCTGGTGCCCGTGATCGGCTTTAGATCAGCACGAATACGGCGCAGGGTGATGTTGCCACCATCGAGCTGCTCGCCGAGGGTTTCCAACCGCTTCACCGTTTCGGGTTTCAGCCCGCCATAGGCGAGCTCCTGGATGCGGTAGGCCAGACGGCTTTCCAGATACCGCCGGTTGAACGCGGGCGGCTCGGTTTCGAATATTTCACGCCACCGGGCTTTCAGTTCCGGCGTGGGTGTGGATTTCAGCGCGGCCAGGCGCGCGGGGACGGGATCTTGTTTTTTCATGCGGGTCTCCGAAGTCGTGGTTCCGCAGTACCGCTCTGCTCGAGTGAGTTGTGAAGTGGAAATTCTCTATTACGGCCAGATAGTTCGTCGTGGGCGCGCATGTGCAAACGGATCAGGCCGCGCGCAAGGATTGCGCAAAGTTCGGCGCGCCGTTCCGTGGGCGACATCTGATCGGGGGGCGGGGTGTTGGGGCGTTTCATCATGAATGGGCCTTGCTTGGAGGGGCTATAAACATGAAAAGCCACTCCACACCCCAATTCAGGACATTGAGATTTGGGAAAGCCTTGGCTCTTACTTGATGGTGTCACCAAAATTGCAGAATTCGGGGTTTCGAAACTCTCGCCAAAGCTGTATATTAAAAACAAAACAAGAACACACATTGTTGAGGATTTGATATGGCGAGAAAAACTTCTCCTGTTGGGCCTTTTGCCCGTGGTTTGATCGAAGATGCCCCAGTCGATTTAATTCTTGGTATTTTCGAAGCTCGGGGTAAGGAGAACGACAACGAGCCGGAGTTTGGTTTGGTTGAAATTCTGGAAAACGAAACTGATGGCGATCCAAGGGATCGTATTCTTGAAACCCTCAGTCAGTATGACAAGGATGACTTGATCCCGGTGGAACAGCGATGTGGGCGGGTGCGAAATCTGGCAGAAGGCAAAGGTGTGGCTTCGCTGGAAATGGTCGTCAAAAAGCGTCTCTCAAACGACGATATGATTGAGTATGACAAGCAATCTGATTCTCTATGTCGAAGTATTTGGACGTTTCTCAACAGACGGCGTGTGTTCGATGATGCGGAAAGCTTCCATTTTGCACGAAAATTCCGCGATCTCGGCAAGATGTACGATGCTTTTGAGGTTGAGCTCGAAAAGGCTTCCGGCTTTGACGCGGCCTCAGTTGACGGGGCGGCACTCGCGGCAAGGATCACCGAAGTTCTCGAGTTGAAAACCAAATGCACGGTCACGGCGATGGACTTGTCAGCAACGGATGCACATCCGGCGTCGGTCATGCTGATTGTCCGGCATGGTGGCCCGCTTTCCAGTGTTCATGACCACCGCGATGACGGGCGGCGGGGGACGACCTATTTCCGGCCACCGAACGAAGCGACGCTGATCTACACGCCGGCTAAAAAGCAGATTGAGATTTGTGCGGACAGCCCGGCCGTGCGGCAGCAAGTCAGTGGTGTTTTTGCCGAGGTAGCGCTGAACCATGACGTCTCGCAGAAACCGTTGACCTGGAAGCGCTATGATCTGGGGCGGTTTCGCAGTTCTCTGACCCTGCCGGTGCCATCAATTGACGGATTTGAAATTCACCTTGCCAAGGTGCTCGAAGTCGAGGTTCGCCTCGGTAACTGGAAGCGCAAGCTGGGACTGAAGGTCTCCATCGACGATGACATCGATGCCATCGCCAAGAAATTTCTCGGGCCAAACAGCATCATCAAACGTGGCGGAATGTTCTCGCGTATCGGCATCGCAGTCAAATACAACAGAGCGGGTGATGGAAAAACACGCACGCTTAACATCACCATATCCGGAACCAAAAGCTGTAATTTGCAGAGCAACAAGGATCCGGATGAGCGCAGCCTCGGGTCTTCACTACTGACTGAATGGGGCATCCTGAATACCTTCCGGCAAATCGAAAATGGCGATCTGCGAGCCATGTTTCCACAACTTGTTCGGCTTTTTGACCGGGAAGAGGATGAAATTACCGGCGGCGAACTTCGCGGGCTTGGCCTTGATCCGGACCGGTTGATCAAAGGTGGCTTGCTCGAGCGTCGTGATCGGCAGGATATCGTGCTGATCGATGAAGATGATATTAACGGTGAGGTTGCGATAGAAGCGTCATCCACACCCGGAATGGGCAAGGCAACAGGGCCGTTCGGGGAAGATGCGGGCGAATACCCATTGGCCGACATGGAGCTTTTCCAGCTGAACCGGCAGTGGCTTCAGGAAACTGTCTTGCGGCTGGTTGGACCGTTGCTCACGAAAAAGGGCACCCAGATCCTCGACGAGGATCTGATACTTTTGGGGGATATGGGCGAAGACGGGGCCAGCACGCCGGTTTATTTCGCACGGAGACTTGGCGATCCTGCGGTCATCAACAAGCTGGATCAGCTCCTGAGGGCCCGCAACACTTCCGGTATCGGCATTGTTTTGTCAGCCGACCCCGCAACGCTCACCTGCCTCGGGCCAAATGTCGTTGTCCCGATCCTTTCACATCTTGAGAAAGTGGGTAGGGAACAGGAGCTGTCACGCGACGCCGTCATTCAAACCTTTAGTACCGGGCGGAACCTTGCAATGGGCGGCAGCACGGTTGCGATTCACCGTAATGGATCGCAAAATGGTACTGTATTTGTGCCTGGGAAACCTCCATTGAACCTATTGGGCGCAAATCAAATCACGATATTTGAACGGCTTGTCAAAGCCTACCTGGACGGGGTCCCTGATGTAAAAGCGGGAACCCTCGTCGAGGGCACGCAATCGAGAAGCCCGCAGCATGCTTTCCGAAAAGCCACATGGGACGATATCAAAGGCACATATATCATCAAAGGTGCCAAGCATGGCTTTTGGCGACTCGCCATCTGATAGACACACCTCGCCTTGAGGCGAGATTAGACGCTGGTCTAAACTTTCGCGGGGGACGGTCTAACATTCCACTGATTATTGGAAAGGCTCACTCAACAGAGGAGCAATTTCATGCCGACTCCCGTCTACCAGCGCCAAATTGCGCGCTCGCCCCGAAAAACCACCCATCATTCAACTGACTGGCGCTGCACGCGCTGTGACAAGCTGCTCGGCGTTTGCCGTGATGGCCGCATGCACCTGCGTTTTGCGCGCGGACATGAGTATTTTGTCAGCTTTCCAGTCACAGCGACCTGTCGTGGCTGCAAAACGCTGAACCAGGCGAGCGCCCCCGCCGGGCGCTAACTCCAAATCCCTGAAACTGAAGAGGCGCGCGACGCCCTGACCTGGCCATCCCGGAGGCGCTCGACGCCCGGCCGCAAGGCAGGCGTCCGATGCCCTTCAGCTGGCACGAAATCCATGAGCACCTCATGCAATCATCTTTTACCCTCGGTTTTCAGCGCGAATTCGATGCGATCCGCCAGGATTATCAACATCTCGAACATTTTAGCGATCCGGCAGCCGTGCTTGATGTCCTTCACCACGGCCCGCGCGACCATGAAGCGAAAAACCGCATTCTCACATCCCTGATCATGACGGCGCAATCGCAGAACAGGAATGCCGATTGTGCGCTGACAATGATGCTGCTGGCGCTCTGGCCCGGGATGGATGCCATCCTGCGCCGATCAAGACGGCGAAACGTTGGTCACGTGGACGAACTGCCTTCGGAAATTCTCGCCCGCGCAACCGAAGCCGTCCGCTGCCTTGATCCCGGTCGGGTCAACTGGATTGCCGCAACGATCCTGCGCAACGTTGAGCGAGATATCATGCGGGCGCATCAACGGGATGCCAACCGCCAGGCGCAGCATGCCGATATCGATACAGACGAGGTTGCAGCGGATGGTTTCACGGATAGCCCGCCCTCAAATCCAAACCGCCTGTTTGATGAAGTTCGATATGTCATCGGCGCAGACGCCCGGCTCGTAATCAGGGTGGCGATCGAAGGGTTTTCTCAAGTGGAGATGGCGGTGGAGCTGGGTCTCTCTGAAGCCGCTACCCGCAAGCGGTACCAGCGTGCGATCCGGAAATTGCGGAACGCAATGAAAGAAAATTCATGACCGATGTCCCGATCCGCCGTCCGGAGTGGCTTTTCAATAATAGACGCCACCGCTGCACTCCGACCAAAGGAAAGCCAACGACCATGACTGACCCAGAAAACACAACGATTGAAGACCTGAAACGTATCCCGGGCCTGTTCCGACGTTGGGAACTGTCCGAGATCTTCGAGGCAAATTGTGACTACCACATCGAAGATGCCGGAACACATGCGGATGGCACACCACTGATTGCGCTGTTTTCCAGCGGGGCACAGGTAAATCCCGTTGGCACGGGCAAGAGCGGCAAGCGGGAGAGCGTCGATCCTCGCGACATTATCCCTGCAAATCTTCTTTCTGAGCAAGTCATATCAGCGCTTCCGCTGACATTGGAAGTAGGGGCCGCAAAAAAGCCTTTGCAGCTCTTTTCTGCCGGCGGTGCAACAGTTGGTGATTTGGGCCTCGCAATCAAAAACCTCGGCCAAATGCTTCAGGACGGGGAACAGAAAGTAGACGCACTTTCACTGCTTCATCAGGAGTTAATCGCCCACGGGGCGGATGCAAACGCCGGCGTTTTCGAAATGCTCGAAATCATCGCAACACCCGATGGCGATACGGACTTTGTCGGCAGACCAGAGCACCGGACCACTTCCCGCACGCCCATTTCGCACCCCCGGCCAAGAGCCGCCGGGACGGTTCGCAATCGGCCTGAGTAGGAGCATTAGAGGAGATTATTTCATGAAACACACCCCGATACATGCCGCTCCCCCGGACCGGCCCTTCACCGAAATCGAATTCTGTGCCTGGGTGGCGCAGGCATTGCCGAGCGATCGGCTGGAATATCATCGCGGCTTTCTGGTGCTCGACACCTTCCCGCTGTTTTCCCGCCTTGACGACAAAGCGCGTGATGCGCTGCGTAAGCTGGCCGACCGCTCCTTTCACGCCGCCGAACAAGGCCTTGTGCATCTGGTGCAGGAGCGCGTGGGGCCGGATTGCTTTGCCTATATCGCCGTTGCCCGCCCCAAGCCCAAATCCGCGATCATCTCGCTGTCTGCCCTTCTTCTTGAAGAGGAGGCCGCCTGATGCCCGCTTTCCAATCCCTTTTTACCCATGATGGAGACCCTTTCATGCCCTTCCCAGAAAACGCCCCGCGCGTCGATGATCTGACATCGATGCCGCCTCAAGAAATCGCCGCCCTGACGGTTGAACTGCTGGCCATTCTTCAGCGCGAGATTGATGAAGCTGCCAAGCGGGTCAAAGCCGCCAGGGCCCGCCTGGATGGGGCGCTGACCATCCGGTACGCCACCCGCGCCGAAGAACTCCGTCACGAGAGTGGCAAGGATACCGGCACTGTCCGGTTTGACGATGGCGATTTTACCGTCGTTGCGGACCTGCCCAAGCGCGTCGTCTGGGATCAGGGCAAACTGGCCGAGATGGTCGAGCGCATTCGTGCGGCGGGCGACGACCCTGCGGAATATGTCGATATTGGTTTCAAGGTGCCCGAACGCAAATACAGCGCATGGCCCGAAGGCATCCGCAAGGGGTTCGAGCCCGCCCGTACCGTGCGCCCCGGTAGTCTCAAGGTCGAGCTTGTCAGTCAGGAGGTGGATCAATGAGCCTTCCAATCATCACGGCTGACCAACGTCTGGCCGAGCAGCGCGGCATCAAGGGCTGCATCTTCGGGAAATCCGGTATCGGCAAGACTTCCCTGCTCTGGACGCTCGACCCAGCCACCACCCTGTTCATGGATCTCGAGGCGGGCGATCTTGCCATCGAGGGCTGGCAGGGTGATACGATCCGGCCGCGCACCTGGGCCGAGTGCCGGGATTTCGCGGTGTTCATCGGCGGGCCGAACCCGGCGCTGCGCGATGACCAGCCTTATGGTCCGGCGCATTACGCGGCCGTTTGTGAGCAGTTCGGCGATTCCGCCGCGCTCGAGAAATACCAGACCATCTTCATTGACTCGATCACCGTGGCCGGTCGGCTGTGTTTTGGCTGGTGTAAGGGTCAGCCAGAAGCGTTCTCGGAAAAGACCGGCAAACCGGATGTGCGCGGAGCCTACGGGCTGCATGGGCGCGAGATGATCGGCTGGCTTACGCACCTCCAGCACACACGGGCGAAAAACGTCTGGTTCGTTGGCATCCTCGACGAGAAGCTGGATGACTTCAACCGCAAGGTGTTCTCGGCCCAGATCGATGGCTCCAAAACCGGTCTCGAGCTGCCCGGTATCGTGGACGAGGTCATTACCATGGCCGAACTCGCCGGTGATGACGGCGCGCCATATCGCGCCTTCGTCTGCCAGACGATCAATCCGTGGGGCTTTCCGGCCAAGGATCGCTCGGGTCGCCTCGCGCAGGTCGAGGAGCCGCATCTGGGCCGTCTGATGGAGAAGATCAGAACCCCCGGCACGCCTGCCCCTGACCGGCTGACATACACAAAATCCCCTGAACCGGCCGCGGTGGCCGATCAAAACTCATCCACAAACTGAACGAAAAGGACCTGATCCATGACTGGACTCTGGAATGACTTCAACGACGCAAAGACCAACATCAATCTGATCCCCAAGGGCACGCTGGCCAAGGTGCGCCTGACCATCCGCCCCGGTGGCTTCGATGACCCGAGCCAGGGCTGGACCGGCGGCTACGCCACGCGCGGCTCCACCGGAGCGGTTTATCTGAACGGTGAATTCACCGTGTTGGAAGGCCAATACGCACGCCGCAAGATCTTCACGCTGATCGGGCTCTACAGTCCCAAGGGGCCGGATTGGGGTAATATGGGCCGCTCTCTGGTGCGCGGCATCCTCAATTCCGCGCGGGGGATTTCCGACAAGGACATGTCGCCCGAGGCACAGGCAGCACGGCGGATTGGCGGTTTTGCTGACCTCGACGGGATCGAATTCGTCGCCCGCATCGATGTGGGCACCGATGCCAACGGGGACGGCAAGAACGAGATCCGGTCTGCGGTGACGCCCGATCACAAGGATTATGCGGCAATCATGGGTGCGGTTGCACCGGCGCAGCAGCCGCATTCGCAGAGTCAGCAATCCCAGAATCCACAAGGCACACCCGCATTCAAATCCTCAGCACACCAATCCGCATACGAGGCGCAGGCACCAATGCCCTCCGAAGAAAACACTGGCGGGCGGCCGGCCTGGGCGAAGTAGGGAAATGGAAAGGAGATGGTATCATGCCTATGCCGATTATTGATTTGACGGGAAGAAAGTTCGGATATTTGACAGTATTGAAGCGCTTGGGCGCTTCAACAAAACCACAATGGTTATGTCGATGCGATTGCGGAAATTTAACCGTCAAGCGTGGACACAATCTTCGAAGAGGCGCTGTAAAAAGCTGTGGTTGCGCCACGCGCGCCTTGATATCGGCGGCCCGGACGACCCATGGGATGACCGGGCACAGGCTGGAAAACATCCGCCGTGGCATGCTGGCCCGATGCCATAACCCCAATAGCAAGGATTATGGAAGATATGGCGGGCGCGGCATTCAGGTGTGCCCGGCATGGAAAGACAATGCGGCTGTTTTTTATTTCTGGGCTCTGGAAAACGGTTATGCGGATGATCTGTCAATTGACCGGATAGATTCTCGCGGAAATTACACACCGGAAAATTGCCGCTGGATACCGCTTTCCGAAAATGTGGCCCGTGCGAACAGAGCGCGGAGGGCGGCATGAGACATGACGCATTTTCCTGCGACAACAGACCGACAACGCCTCTGGCATCCGCGTGGCAGGCTCTGTGCGGTTTGCCGGCGACCCACCCGTGGTTTTGGCTGGCGCGATCCGCATCGTTCGCAACGGCCCCATCAGCGGAAATGCTCCCGCTCTTATTTATGGTTCTGCTCGATGGCCTGTCAGGGTTTTTGGGCGGCACGGGCACGGGGGTGTGTGGCCATGGTTGATCTCACCGAAGAAGAACGCGCTGCCGTCACCGCCACCATGCAGCGCATCGCCCTGCTGATGGAGGAAATCGGTTGGCAGACGGAATTGGCTTCTCTCACCGAACCACAGGTCCGTGCCCTGATCGAGGAAGCCGTCGAGGGATTTCGCGAGGCCATGGCCGACATTGCCAAATCGCAAACATCGGAGATTCCGTTTTGACACTGGACTATAACCCGCGCCCCTCCATGGGCGAGCGCATCAACGATCTGGTCGACGCCGCGCTGACCGGCGAGCGGGACAACGAGACGCCGCGCGATTATCTCGGGGCCTCCCGCCTTGGTGTGCCCTGCGAACGGGCGCTGCAATTCGAGTTTGCACAGGCCCCGAAAGACGAGGGCAGCGATTTCAGCGGTCAGGTTCTGCGGATATTCGAGATTGGCCACAGGCTCGAGGATCTGGCCATTCGCTGGCTGCGGGCCGCTGGCATCAATCTGGTGACCCAGAAACCTGATGACGGTTCGCAGCGGCCGCGCCGCCAGTTTGGCTTTTCCGTCGCGGGCGGACGCATTCGCGGCCATGTGGACGGCATTATTATGGGTGCACCCGCTGCCCTTGGTCTGCGCACGCCCGCGCTGTGGGAATGCAAAACCATGAACGCCAGGAACTGGCGCGCCTGCGTCAAGGACGGGGTTGCCATTTCCAAACCGGTTTATGCCGCCCAGATCGCCATCTATCAGGCCTATATGGAACCGGTCGTGCCGGGGATTTCCGAGGCTCCGGCGCTGTTCACTGCCATCAACAAGGATACGGCCGAGCTGCATCACGAACTGGTGCCGTTCGATGTCGCGTTGGCGCAGCGCATGTCGGACCGTGCGGTGCGCATTCTGCAGGCCACCGATGCCGGTGAATTGCTGTCCCGCATCGCCCAATCCCGCGATTTCTATGAATGCCGGTTCTGCTCCTATGCGGATCGTTGCTGGAGGCAGAATAAATGACAGATCAAATTGATGATGACAGACCCGCAGATGAAAACACCGACGCGACGACAGGCGGTCAGGAGGATGGCACAGAGCTTTCAGAGGCTACCGATGCTGAAATCCTCCATTTCAACCCGTGGCGGGATTTCAATGATGCTGCGCCGCAGGTGGATGTGTTTGGCGATGAACCCGACACCGAGCAGATTACGACCTTTATGGACGTTGTGTTTGGTTATTGTGAAGGCCTGATCCCGGTCCGCAGTTTCATCGATAAGGGTCAGGGCATCGACGGTCGGCCCCACAATATCTGGCTGGAAGCCAATGAACATGCGCCGGACAAGATGACCACCTTTGCCAACTGGGCCTCGCGCGAAGGGGCAGCGGTTTACGTCATCCCTGGCACAGTTGACGAAGCCGGACAGGCAAAGGCGGCGGATGTTCAGCAAATGCAGGCGCTGGTGGTCGATCTTGATACCGGTGATATTGCCGCCAAACGGGCACACCTGGAGGCCCACCTCGGTGCGCCGACCATGGTCGTGCAAAGCGGTGGCATCACCCCGGAGGGCCAGCAAAAATGCCATATCTGGTGGCGCTTGACCGAACCGGCCGAGGGCAGCGACGTGGCGCGGGTTTGCCGTCTGCGCGGCGATATCGCCGCCAAGGTCGGGGGAGACATGCATTTTCGCTCTGCGCATCAGCCGATCCGGGTTGCGGGCAGCGTTTACTACAAGAACAGCCTGAAGACACTCGTGCGGATTCTGGAAATTAATCCCGCCATGGAACGGGATCTCGATGAATTCACCGAGGCGGTGCAGGACATGCCGCCCGCGCCGGGGATTTCGCTCGAACCGGATTTTGTGCGCCAGGACAAGGCCAAAGCCGCTGACGTGCTGACAACGCCGGTGCGTGAAGGCGCGCAGGATAACTGGTCACGCTTCGAGGGGGCCTCTGCCGCCATCGGACATTTTATCCGCATGGTGCACGAAGGGCGCATGTCACCGGACGAGGGCTGGGAGGCAATCTGCGGCTATAACGCCGCCATGCTGCGCCCGAGCTGGCCCGAAGATCGGCTGAAATCCGAGGCCGATCAGCTCTGGGCCAAGCATGTGGAAAAGAACGGCCCGCCACTGTTGCGCACCGGAAATGCCAATTCTCCGTTGGAAATGGCCGCCTTCACCCTCGGTGAATTGCTGGATGACACCACGCCGATGCCCGAGGACATCATCGCGCCCCGGGTTCTGACCCCCGGCGGGCTGTTGGTGGTTGGCGGCGCGCCGAAGGTCGGTAAAAGTGATTTCCTGATTTCGTGGCTGGTGCACATGGCCGCCGGTGTGCCGTTTTTGGGCTTCACCCCGCCACGCCCTTTGCGGGTGTTCTATCTGCAGGCCGAGATCCAGTATCACTACCTGCGCGAGCGCCTGAAGCAGATTGCCCTGCCGCCCGGGGTGATCGACGCCGCCCGCGATACTTTCGTGGCCACGCCCAAACTGAAACTGTTGCTGGACGAGCAAGGCAGCGCCTTGGCTGCCGTGGCCGTCAAGGAGGCTTTTCCGAACGATCCCGTCGACATTCTCTGCATCGATCCAATCCGTAACGTCTTTGACGGTGGCCCCGACGGCGGCGGTGAAAATGACAATGGCGCGATGATGTTCTTCCTGCGCGATCGGGTCGAGGTTCTGCGCGAAGCCGTGAACCCCGATTGCGGCGTGATTCTCGTTCACCACACCAAGAAACTCGGCAAGCATCAGGTCAAGGAGGATCCGTTTCTGGCCCTCTCCGGGGCCAGTTCGCTACGCGGGTTCTACACCTCGGGCATCATCATGCACCGCCCCGACGAGGAGGCCAGCGAGCGCAAACTGGAAATTGAGCTGCGCAACGGCCCCGCATTGCCGTCCAAGCTGATCGACAAGGTCAAGGGTCAGTGGGTGGAGCTGAATCCGATGAACGAGCGCCTGGTGCGCAAAGACGTGGGCGCGAAACATGACGCCGAGCGGGTGCGCAAGGGGGATGTGATCCTCGGTATCCTGTTGGATGCGGCCAGTGATGGGCATCTCTACACCATCAACCAGTTTGCAGAGGCGTTTGAAAATACCGCCGGTCTGGGCGGCAAGGACACGATCCGCGAACGCCTGAATGTGCTCTCCACCAAAGGGTTCATCAAATTCCTGCGCGATGGAAAACCCTATGGCCTCGCGCCGTCGCGCTCCCGTTTTGGCTATCTCTGCGTCGAGGGGATGGAGTTTCCCGGGGAAGGAGAACAGGTCGATCCCGACACTGGAGAGGTGCAACCTACCCGCATTCCGGTGCGCCCAACACATTTTAAATCCCCACGTACCGGCGCTCTGCTCGAGGTCGAAAATCCCGAAATCTGGGTCTATGCGCAGGAGGATCGGCCATGATTGTCCATGCCATGACACCTGCGTGGTTTTGCGCTCCAACCAGTTTGAACCAGATAGGGCGGATTTCCGAAACTACCCCGACAAAATCCCGACAGGCTACGCGCTACCCAGTTTGGACCAGTTTGGCTTCGCAACCCAAACTACCCCTGCAGCGCTACGCCCGAACACGTCATGCTTCGTCCCAACCAGATTGGGCAGGTGATCGTTGTTCAATCGCCCAAAACTGCATTTTAACCCGCAATAACAACCTCTTGCATCTCGTTCCTAGTTTAGGGGGTGAAAGCCACCCCCTTCGGGGGTGGGGAGAACGCCGCCAGGCGGGTTCTCCCACTCCCACCCCCGGGGGGCTTCGCGCGTGCGGCAGCTCCGACCATTCCAACCCATCACCAGAAAGGATCACTGGCATGAACCAGCACAGCCAAACACTGACACCGCTCGAGGCGCGTGAACTTCAAATCGGACCACCCACCCTCGGGGCCATCCTTGCCCTCGACCTTGGCACCACCACGGGCTGGGCCATGCGCGGGCATGACGGGCTGATCACCAGTGGAACAGCATCGTTTCGCCCGAGGCGCTTCGATGGCGGGGGTATGCGCTACCTGAGGTTCGTAAACTGGCTGACCGAGTTGGACCAACTCGCGGGGCCGATTGCAACCATCTGGTTCGAGGAGGTCCGACGCCACGCGGGCACCGATGCCGCACACGTTTATGGCGGGCTGATGGCCACGCTGACCGCTTGGGCAGAAATGCGCGGTGTGCCGTATCAGGGGGTGCCGGTCGGCACGATCAAGAAACACGCCACCGGCAAGGGCAATGCCAGCAAGGCCATGATGATCGAAGCTGCTCGGGCCAAAGGCTACCGCCCTGCGGATGACAACGAGGCCGACGCCATCGCCATCCTGCACTGGGCATTGGAAACGAAGGGAGGCATGGCATGAACGGGATGAGGTTTACGCCCCGTGGCTATGGCGGACATCGTCGCTCCCCCGATCAGGTCAAGCGCGAGGGCTGGAAGGAACAAGGTCTGCTGGCTGTGGCAATCGATGATGACCGGCTGACATGGCCGGAGCGGGAATTGGTGCGCCAACTGGGCGAGAAGCTTTATGGCAAACGCCCGCAGGACGGGGAGGCCGCGCGATGAATGATTGGACCCCGAGCCTGGTCGAGGCCCGCCTAGCCGAGGCGGCCTTCGTTCTCAAACGCTTGCCCGAACCGCGCCAGCAAGGGTATTTCAACGCCTGGCCGGAATACTTCCACAGCTTTGCCGATCAGGTCGGACAGGAACCCAGGCCCATGCGGGTGTTGCCCTCGCCGCAGGCGATCAGCCGGATGGAGGAAACCCTGACCTGGACCGCGTGCCTCGCGCCGACGGATGGCAAGATCGTCTGGATGAAAGCCCATGGCCAACGCTGGAAAACCATCTGCTGGACAGTCGGTTTGCAACGCTCTGCCGCCCATCAGCATTGGGTTTACGGGCTTTGTGTGATCGCGCTCACCCTGAATAAACGTCGGTTCAATCGCAAGCTTTCGAAGCGGCGCATAATAGAACTGGCGGGTGCGTCGCAGTTCTGATGGCAGGATAGAATTGTGTCCGGCGGACACTTTTCGATGGGACAAAAGCCAGCTTGTGGGGCTATATTTTGGATATACTCGGGAGAGGAACGCGCAGCGATGATCGCCGCCAAACAGTGCCCGCAATGACTACCGCAACGATTTGTACGGGTCCCTTCCTGTGCAAAACGTATACGGGGGGGCTAGGCGTGCAAGTTTGCTAGCGACAGGGCCGATTTTTTGGGAAGCCACCCGGAGTCCAGTTGCCCTGCTACCCGTGAAAACGATCAATAAAACAAAACGTTAGCCGCCCGTTACGGCGTTGTTGCATAGAACCCTTGCAAGATTAGGGGATTCCTATTTGTGCGGGGACGTGATTCATTCTTTGGATGGTACAGAAACTTCGAACCCGCCCGCAGCTTGTCACCCCGAAACCGCGCTACCG
>JALWPC010000530.1 GCA_026995265.1 Paracoccaceae bacterium | reverse complement strand
CTCGCCTTCCTTGTGGCCCGCGAATTGCAGGCCCAGAACGAGGCCCGCGCCCGTGGCTGAGTGGGTGATGGTGCTGACCTCGGCCAACGGGGTCAGCGATGAACAGGTGGCGGCGGCGCTGGCGGGGCAGGCAACGGAAGCGCCGCGGCGGCTGTCAGAGAAAGCCGTCGAGGCCCGTATGCGCGGCGCGCCGCAACCGGTGGTGCTTGCCGGGGTGGATGTCAACTTTGTGCCCGCTGAAAACCGCGCCAAAAAACTGTTGGTCGCCGATATGGACAGCACCATCATCCCGGTGGAGTGTATCGACGAACTGGCCGATTTTGCCGGGGTTAAGGCGCAAATCGCGGAAATTACCGAGATCGCAATGCGCGGCGAATTGGGCTTTGAGGAAAGCCTGGAGGCCCGCGTCGCGCTGCTCAAGGGGCTCGGCGAGGGGGCCCTGGCGCGGGCTTATGAGGAACGCATTTCCCTGAACCCCGGCGCGCGGGACATGGTGCAAGCCATGAATGCGCGCGGCGCCTATACGGCGCTGGTTTCCGGCGGTTTTACCTATTTCACCGAAAAAGTGGCCGCCGATGCGGGGTTTCAGCACCACCGCGCCAACACCCTGAACATGGCGGACGGCGTGCTGGATGGCACCGTGGGCAAGCCCATTCTGGGCCGAGCGGCCAAGCTTGAGGCCATGGACGACCTTTGCGCCGCTCGCGGCCTTGCCCGTGCCGATGTGATTGCGGTGGGCGACGGGGCCAATGACCTCGCGATGATCGAGGCGGCGGGGCTGGGGGTGGCCTATCACGCCAAGCCCGCGCTGAAAGCCAAGGCCGATGCGGTGCTGGACCACTCGGACCTTACCGCGCTGCTGGCGCTGCAAGGCATTTAAATCTAAGGAAGCTCTGAATAAAGCCGGACCTCATGATGTCTCTAAATCCGGGCTGTGTTTCACAGGACTACATCTCGCCCAAGCACACGTTAAGAAAGAAATAATATTTAATATACGGACATGAATTGTTCGCCATTGAGTGTCTACTATCCTAGGAGAATAGACACCTAAATGCATTAAAATAGGTTTAATAACAAAGTTTAATGATATGGTTTAATGTTAAACTAAAAATATTTTCCCAAAATTGGAAAAGCTATCTAGGGTAGTATGGAAGATTTTAGAAAAAGAGCAAAGTTTGATAGGGGCCAAATTCTTCACATCACATTAGCCGCGCGAAGCCTCATTGTTCAGAGCCTCCCTAAGTATGTATAGCCTGACGACTTATATTTGATCCGGGTTGCAACCAACCCCGACCCGGGGCAGCCGAAGGGGCGAGATTGGGGTGGCTTCGCATGTTCGGGCGTTTCCGCCTGACAATACAGCGGGCGCGCTGATACATGCCTCTGTAGACATGTCAAATAAGACTTGTCTACAAATTCATGTATTGGCCGACCAGTTGGAATACTTTAGCCCGCAGGGCGATGCCTGGGCGGCCGGAACGCCGGAGGCCGCAGCTATTCCGGTGCTGAAGCACCGGACCGCGCCTCGCCTTCGGCTCGGCGGGGCGGCGCGTTAGGGTGTGGTTTGCTTGGCGAGATCGCACCCGCGCCGCGTTGCGAATGTAGTGCTTGTGGCGGGTGTTTTTGAGGCGGATGTGCGGAACCGCCGTGACGCAGAACAGGTAATTCGACATGAGGTATGTGCACAAATTAGAACCGGGTTCAAATCAAGTCGTCAGGTTATATTTTGGCGTAAATTCAATATAAGACCATTAAAACAATGTGATAGAATGGAGTTTCGGGTTGAAAAGCTTCGAAATTTTAGCCAAAATCAACCCGCAAGAAAAGGTGCGTGGAGGACCACGCACCCTACGCAGAACGGAAGATAAAAGCCCTAGTTCTTGTCACACACCAACTTTAAATGCCCGCGTTTCTTTGGGCTTGGCACGGGGTTTTCATTCTCGGAGACGGCCTTGAATCCTTGCGGGCGAAACGGGTCAATACGCTCGGAAAAGCCGGCGGCGATCTCTTCGGCGTTTCCCCCAAGCGCGCTCAGCGGGGTCAGCTTTTGGGATTTAATGGCAAAACGCAGCGGTGCGTTAAAAGGCGTTTGAGGGTAGGAAATGCAGCCGATCACGCGGGTGACGTCGCCCAGATCGCTCCGCAAGGGCAGCAAAATCATACTTACACCCAGCCTGTTATCGGCCGTGTCGCGCCCCTCGAGCTGCAACTCACCTATGGCGGGGCGGGCTAAAACCTGCTCCAGAAGATTTTGAATGTGCGTGCGCTCGTCACTTTGCATAAAGGCCGCAGCAGATAGTCCGCGTACTTCCATACCCATCATATCGCACAGGTTCATGCCTGCCAGCCGCACCCGAAAATCGCTTTTGGCAATACGCTCGAAAATAAACGTGTTTTCCAGCGCGTCGGGGAAAACACGCGGGTCAATCTCGCGCCGGTTGGGCACGTTATCGCCTTGGCGCAACGCGTTCCAATGATCAAACAAATTGTTAAAAATCGGATTTTGCATTTTTCCAGATTCGGGTTGGGCATTCATTCTTTATCCGCCTGTTTGAGCTTTTATCGTAACTTCTGCGATAAGAATAATAGAATTTTAAGGGTATGTAACGCGTTATGGTCATTTATCGTTAATATTGGTGGAAAAACGTGGTGTTTTCCTGTCGCCTGGGCGACACCCGCGGATTGAAAAGTTAACGAAATCAACGAGGTTAATTTTCACGCGCAAAAACCCGCCTATAAAGGCTTATTTTTACTAAAAAGGGCCACAAAACGCCTTTGGGCTAGACATTCGGGCGGCAAATTGGGCAAATACGGGGCAAACCATCGGGAGATGAACCATGAAACTGGACAGGCGCGGGCTGCTGATCATCCTGTCTTCACCCTCGGGGGCGGGGAAATCCACCCTTTCCAAGCGGGTGCTGGAAGATGACCCGGGCGTGGTGTTTTCCGTTTCCGCCACCACCCGCAAGCCCCGCCCGGGCGAGGTGGACGGGCGCGAATATTTTTTCAAATCCCGCGCGGAGTTTGAGGCATTGGTGAAGAGCGGCGGGATGCTGGAGCATGCCGAGGTGTTTGGCAACCTCTATGGCACCCCGCTAGCGCCGGTGGAGGCGGCGATTGCCGCGGGGCAGGATGTGCTGTTTGATGTGGACTGGCAGGGCGGTCAGCAGATCCGCAATTCGCCCCTGAGCGAGTCCGTGGTTTCGGTGTTTGTGCTCCCACCAAGCATTGCCGAGCTTGAGGCGCGGCTCACCCGGCGCGGGCAGGACAGCGCCGAGGTGGTGGCGGCCCGCATGGCGCAATCGCGGGCCGAAATCAGCCATTGGGCCGAGTATGATTACGTGCTGGTCAATGACGATATAGACAAGGCCGAGGCCGACCTGCGCGCCATCGTGCAGGCCGAGCGCCTGAAACGGGCGCGGGTGACGGGCTTGAACGGCTTCGTGGCGGGGCTGAATGCGGAATACGAGGCGCTGCAATGATCTATGCGCTCGACGGCGTGCAGCCGGATTTGCCCGCAGGCCCCCACTGGAT
>JALWPC010000529.1 GCA_026995265.1 Paracoccaceae bacterium | reverse complement strand
GGTAGCGCGGTTTCGGGGTGACAAGCTGCGGGCGGATTCGAAGTTTCTGTACCATCCAAAGAATGAATCACGTCCCCGCACAAATGGGAATCCCCCAATCTTGCAAGGGTTCTATGCAACAACGCCTAATTTTTCCGCTAACATATTGATAAACCAACATTTTCACCCGTTTCATCTATTCCACTAAACTAGTTTAGTAGAATAGAATCACCTTAAACGGGTAGACATGGGTGGTAATGTGCGTATAAACAGCATACGGCCCACCCGTAGCGCCCATAGGGAGAGTTTACCAAAGCGTTAACATCTGGCTTGGGGTGTCATTAGCACTTATAAACGACAAAACCATGTCGAATCATCGGGGGCTTTATGGCTGCAAGTATCTCTGGAAAATCGGTGATTGTGACCGGCGCGGCCAACGGAGTTGGGCTGGCGATAGCGCGGCTGTTTGTGGCCAACGGGGCCAGCGTGCTGCTGGCCGATATGGATGAGGACAAGCTCGACACCGAGGTAGAGGCGCTGGGCGATACCGCCGCCAGTTTTGCCGGAGACCTGCGGGAGAAGCTCACCGTGAACAACCTGATGGCCGCCACGATTGATGCCTTTGAGCGCGTCGATATTCTGGTGAATGCCAGCCGTCAGGTGCTGCCAAGCGACCCGCTGGATGCCTGCGATACCAGCTTTGAAACCATGATGCACCAGAATGCCACGGTGAACATGCGTTTGTGCCAGGCCGTGGCCAAGCGGATGATAACGCAGGGCGAGGGCGGGGCGATGGTCAACCTCAGCTCGATTGCCGCACAAGATTGCGTGCCCGACTCCACCGGTTATAGCGTGGCCAGTGCTGCGCTCAATCAGCTCACCCGCGCGCTGGCGGTGGCCTATGCGCCGCATAATATCCGCGTAAATGCCGTGGCGCTGGGCAGTGTTATGAGCGGCAGTTTGCAGGCTTTGGTCGCCAAGGATGAAGACCTGCGCGACGAGGTGATTGCCGCCACCCCGCTTGGCCGTATTGGCGAGGCGGACGAGGCGGCGCAGGCGGCGTTGTTTCTGGCCTCGCCCTGTGCCAGCTTCATCACCGGCCAGATTCTGGCGGTCGATGGTGGCCGCTCGCTGCTGGACCGGATGGCGCGGCTGGCCTACTGACACGGGAATGTTACTTGCTTTTTGAGGGTGTGCTGGCAACATCCGGCAAAAAAGGGAGTAGAGACTTGATTTTTCCAACCATCACCGCCCTCACTTTAGGGGCAACCATCATTCTGCAAATGGCGCTGGGGATGCGCACCAGCATGGGGCGCCAAAAATTTTCCCAGTCGGTCGGGGATGGTGGCAACCCTGAAATGACCGCCCGTATGCGCAGCCATGGCAACCTGACCGAGAACGCACCGATCATCCTGATGACCCTTGGCCTACTGGAGGCCGCGGGGGCAAATGCGACTGGAATCATAGTCTTAGCGGTGGTTTTCTTTGTGGGTCGGTTGCTGCACCCCATCGGCATGAGCATGAAGAAATCGCCCAACGCCCCGCGTGTTATCGGGGCGATGAGCAGCTATATGGTCGGCTTTGCCAGCGGTATCTGGTTGCTGGTCACCGCGCTTTCAGCGCTCTAAACGGCGGCTTTCAGCGCTTCGGTCAGGTCGGTTTTCTCCCAGGAGAACCCGCCATCGGCGTCCGGTGCGCGGCCAAAATGGCCATAGGCCGAGGTGCGCTGGTAAATCGGCTTGTTGAGGCCCAGATGCTCGCGAATGCCACGTGGGGTGAGGTCCATCACCTGCGCCACGGCCCGCTCCACAGCCTCTTCGGACACCTCGCCGGTGCCGTGCAGGTTGGCATAGATCGACAGCGGTTTTGAAACCCCGATCGCATAGGAGAGCTGCAGGGTGCAGCGGCTGGCCATGCCCGCGGCCACAACGTTTTTCGCCAGATAGCGCGCGGCATAGGCGGCTGAGCGGTCCACCTTGGTCGGGTCTTTGCCCGAGAACGCGCCGCCGCCATGGGGGGCCGCGCCGCCGTAGGTGTCTACGATAATCTTGCGCCCAGTCAGGCCCGCGTCGCCATCCGGCCCGCCGATCACGAACTTGCCCGTCGGGTTCACGTGCCATTCGGTTTCCGGCGTAATCCAGCCTTGCGGGATAACCTCAAGGATATAGGGCTCGACAATGGCGCGGATGTCTGCCGATGTTTGCTCTTCCGAAACGTGCTGTGTGGAGAGCACCACCGAGGTGATGCCCACCGGCTTGCCGCCTTCATAGCGCACCGAAAGTTGCGACTTCGCATCCGGCCCCAGCAAAGGCTCGGTGCCGTTTTTGCGCACCTCGGCGAGGCGGCGCAAAATGGCGTGGGCATAGTGCACGGGGGCGGGCATAAGCTCTGGCGTTTCCGTGGTGGCATAGCCAAACATAATGCCCTGATCGCCCGCGCCCTCGTCTTTGTTGCCCGAAGCATCCACGCCTTGGGCAATGTCGGCGGACTGCGCGTGCAGGTAGGAGTCCACCTTCAGGTTGGCCCAGTGAAAGCCCTCTTGCTCATAGCCAATGTCCTTCACGCAGTCCCGCGCGATCTCCTCAACCCGCGCGATCACGCTGCCCGGGCCGCGCACTTCGCCGCCGATCACCACCCGGTCGGTGGTGGCGAAGGTCTCGCAGGCCACGCGGGCAAAGGGGTCTTCGGTCAAAAAGGCATCCAGAATCGCATCGGAGATGCGGTCGCACACCTTATCAGGGTGGCCCTCGGACACGGATTCAGAGGTAAACAGGTAATTCTCGCGGCTCATGTCGGCTCTCCGGCAGTGGTGAATTTCGGCCTTTATGGGCGGAATGGCTTGGGTTTTCAATAGGAGATTATGGTGTCTCTATCCAGCTAACCGCCCGATGGGAATGATTTCTTTTTCATCTTTACCATATTGACACCCCTGCCAATCCCCCATCCAGCTTGAAACGGCCAATCCGGCGGCCTCAAGGCGGGCCGCAAGCTCGGGCTGAGGGGTGAACCTGATTCGAGAAACAGCGGTGTAAACTCGGGTGTCACTCGCGGGTTGGTAATGGGCTGTGATGCTGACAATATGGCTGTTAGCGTCATAATCCGCGTCATTCCACACCTTCACCTCCCCAAGCTTGGGGTGTGAAAGCCTACGCAGTGAGCGCTCGGGGGTCCAATCCTCCCATGCCTTGCGAGCGGGGTTGCGGGTGTCAAACACAAAGCGGCCATTGGGGGCGAGGTGCCTGCGGATGGTCGCAAGGGCGGCGTGCTGGTCTTCGTCAGTAAGGAACACCTGAAAGGCGTGGCTGGTCAGCACGATTAAATCAAAGCGCTCCTCAAGAATAAGGTGGCGGGCATCAGCTTGTAGCCACTCTACTTTATCGCCGCCTTTGCGGGCCCGTGCTAATTCTAGCATGGCCCCCGCTGGGTCCACCCCAACCGCCCGTTTGGGGGCGATGGTTGCCAAAAGCTCCCCTGTGCCACAGCCAAGGTCGAGCACGGAGCCAGCACACTTGGCCAAGTCGGCGCAATAGGTAAAATCATCCCCCCAGCCGTTTTCGAGGTCGTAAAACTGGGCGAATTCTGGGTCAGTGTAGAGCGGATCATTCCCTACCATCGCCGCGCTTTTCCGAGAGACAGGCCAAGGGCCAGCAGGGCCACAATCCCCCCGATCATCGGCCATTGCCCCCAGCGGGCCAGCAGGGTGGGGGGCAGGGGCTTGGGCAGGGGCGCGTCGATATAGCCATCCACCCCGAGGGGCAGGCTGGCGGTGATGCGGCCCAAAGGGTCCAGCATCGCCGAAATGCCGGTATTGGCGGCGCGGGCCAGTGGCAGGCCGTGCTCAATCGCCCGCACCCGGGCCTGGGCGAGGTGCTGGTAGGGGCCGGAGCGCGCGCCAAACCATGCGTCATTGGTGATTTGCACCAGCCATGCGGGGCGGGGGCCAGTGATGCCTTGCGGAAAAATCGCCTCATAGCAGATCAGCGGCAGGAAGGGGGGCAGGCCCTCGGCCTCAAGGATTTTCGGGCCGCTGCCGGGGGTATTGCTCGGCCCCATCTGCTCGGCCAGCCCTTTTAGGCCAAGGCGTTTGGCCAGCCCTTGCAGGGGCATGTATTCGCCAAAGGGCACGAGGTGGTATTTGTCATAAACTTCGGCAATGCTGCTGTCTTTGTTCAGCAAAAACAAAGAGTTGAACACGCCGTTTTCATCCCGCCTGCGCGCCCCGAGGATCACCGGCGCCTGCGCGGCGGTGGTGATCTGGGTGCGCACAATGGGTTGTTCATCGGGCAGGTAGGCAATGGCGGCTTCGGGCCAGATGACCACATCGGGCTTGCCGACGCTGGCGCTCAAGGTCAGTTGCCGCTGGTAGAAAAGGGGGATGTAGTCCGGGTCCCACTTTCGGGCCTGCACGGCGTTGGGCTGCACCAGGCGCACGGTGAGGCCCGTATCCTCTATGGGGGTTTGCAGCCGGTAGAGGCCATAGCCCCACAGCCCCGCCATAATCAAGAGGGACAGCAGGGCGGTGCGCTTGTGCAGCAGCCAGCCCCCCGCCAGCACCAGAAGGAAGCCCAGTCCGTGCACGCTCACCGCGCTTACCGCCTGTATAACAGGCGTTTCCACCCAGTTATAGGCCATCAGGGCCCAGGGGAAACCGGTGAAAATATAGGTCCGCAGCAGTTCCGCCAGCGTCCAGAACCCCGCCAGCACCAGCGCGTTGGCGCGCGCCTGGGCCAGTGCAAAGCCCAGCCCCCAGAACAGCGCAATCCCCGCCGCCATCAGGCCGAGCGCAAAGGGGGCCATCCAGCCGTAGCGCGCGGCGTCGACCAGAAACGGCTCGACGATCCAGCTGAGCGTCAGGCCGAAATAGCCCAGCCCCGCGCCCCAGCCTATGGCAAACCCGCCCTTCCAGCCGCGTGCCCTTTGCAGCAGCCACAAGAGCGCGGGCAGGGCGACAAGCGCCGGATACGGGAGGGTGTAGGGCGCTTGGCCCAGCGCCAACGCCAGACCGGCCACAATCGCCAGCCCGAAGCGCAGCCACGCCATCACGCCGCTTTCGCCCCGGAAAAGCTCACCCGCAGGCGCTTGATCTTGCGCGGGTCCGCTTCGATCACCTCGAACTCGTTGCCCTGCGCGTCACAAATCACCTCACCCTGCACCGGCACGCGCCCCGCCAGCATCACCACGATGCCGCCCAGCGTGTCGATCTCCTCGTCAAGGTCATCGGGCAGCAGGTCCACCCCTGCCGCCTCTTCGATGTCCTTGAGCGCGGCGCGGGCATGGGCAAGGTAAACCCCGGGGGATTCCTCCACCCAGAGGGCGGCCTCCTCCTCGTCATGCTCGTCGATAATCTCGCCGACGATCTGCTCCAACAGGTCCTCGATGGTCACCAAGCCATCCACCCCGCCATATTCATCAATGACCAGCGCCATATGAATATGCTCGGCCTGCATTTTTTGCAGCAGCACCGAAAGCGGCATGGAGGGCGGCGCATAGATCAGCGGGCGCAGGAGCTTGTCCATCCTGAAGCTGCGGCCCTTGCCAAAGCCGTGGCGCAGGGCGAGGTCTTTCAGGTGGATCAGCCCGATGGGCTCGTCCAGGGTTTCGCGATAAACCGGCAGGCGGGTGAGGGTGGAGGCGCTGAAGGCCTCGACCACCTCTTTAAGCGTGGCGCTTTCGGGGATGGCGACAATATCGGCCTTGGGCACGGCGATTTCGTCAATCCGGCGGGATTGCAGCAGGCCAAGGACGCGGGTTTCCGGCGCGGTTGGCGCGGCTTCGGGGGCGGCTGGGGCATGGCCAAAGAGGCGCTGCCAAAGGCCTGGTTTCGGGGGGGCTACCGCCTGCGCGCGTTGCGCTGCGCTAGAAGATCCGTCTGATATGTCGCCCATGGCTCCTTTTCCGTGTTGGCCGCAATGCCCTAATATGGGTTGCTTATGCCCAAATTTGCAAGGGCTTTGATTTCCAGCGCTTCCATCTCCTCGGCCTCATCGTCCGAAATATGGTCATACCCGAGCAGGTGCAGGATGCCGTGGATGAGCAAATGGGTGACATGGTCCTGAACGGAAATGCCAGTTTCGGCGGCCTCGCGGGTGCAGGTTTCAAAGGCAATGGCAATGTCGCCCAGCGTGCCACCGCCTGTGGGCGGGGTGTCGCTGACGGGCCAGGACAGCACGTTGGTAGGGGCAGGCTTGCCGCGAAAATCGCGGTTGAGGGCGGCGATTCGGGTATCATCACAGCCCATCAGGGCGATCTCGAAGCCCTCGGGCGGGCGCCCCGTCACCGCCAGCGCCTCCCGCGCGGCGGGGCCGGCGAGCGCCTCCAGCCCCACGGCCTTCCAGCGGTCATCCTCGAGGATCACCTCGATCACGGCGAGCCCGCCTTTTCATAGGCCCGCACGATTTTGGCCACCATCGGGTGGCGGATCACATCCCTGGCACCAAAGCGCGTGAAGCCGATGCCCTCAACCCGCCGCAGCACCCGTTCCGCCTCCACCAGCCCCGAGAGCACCCCGCGCGGCAGGTCGATTTGCGAGGTATCGCCGTTGATCGCCATGCAGGAGCCTTCGCCCAAGCGGGTGAGGAACATGCGCATTTGCATCGATGTGGCGTTTTGGGCTTCGTCGAGAATCACAAAAGCGTGGCTCAATGTGCGCCCGCGCATAAAGGCCAAGGGCGCGATTTCGATCACCTTTTCCTCGATCATTCTCGCCACCTGTTTGGCGGGCAGAAAATCATGCAGCGCGTCATAGAGCGGCTGCATATAGGGGTCGACCTTCTCTTTCATGTCGCCGGGGAGGAAGCCGAGGCGCTCGCCCGCTTCCACCGCGGGGCGGCTGAGAATGATGCGGTCCACCCGCCCCTCAATGAGATGCGCCACGGCCACGGCCACCGCAAGATAGGTCTTCCCCGTGCCCGCTGGCCCGAGGCCAAACACAAGGTCGTTCTCCTGCAAGGCCCGCACATAGCCCGCCTGTGCGGGGCTGCGCGGCTCCACCACCTTTCTGCGGGTGCGGATAGCGAGCGCGCCCATTGGCTCGGGGGCCTGCGCGTGGCCCTCCTCGAAAATCCCGGTCGGCATCTTGATGGCCGCTTCCACATCGCCCGCCTCAACCGGCTTGTTGGCCTGCAAGCGCCCGTAAAGCGCCCGCAGGGTGGCCTCTGCGTGCTGGCGCGCCTCGGCCTCGCCGCTGAGCACAATCACATTGCCCACACGGTCGATCTCCGCGCCGGTGCCCGCTTCCACCCGCACGAGGTTGGCGTCCAGCTCGCCGCACAGGTCGATCATCAGGCGGTTGCTGTCAAAGCTCAGGCGGGTTTGGTTCGGGGCGCTGGGGGCAGACAAAAAGAGTGATTCCGTTTTCAGGGGTTATGGGGCCAGAGTGCCGCAAATCTTTGCCGTGTGCAATGGCCCTTCAGGGCTTCAAGAGTGCTCCCGCCAGCGAATTGCGCTCCGAGCGCAGGATTTTGGCGTTGACGATCCGCCCCGCCAGTTCCGGCTCCGCATCCATGTGCACCGCCTGCAGATAGGGGGATTTGCCCACCATTTGCCCCGCCTCGCGGCCCGGGCGTTCCAGCAGCACCGGCAGGGTTTGGCCGACCATGCTTTGCTGGAAGGCAAACTGGTGCTCGCCAAGCAGGGTCTGCAGGCGTTGCAGGCGCTCGGCCTTTACGGCTTCGTCAACATGGCTGCGCTCTGCTGCCGGGGTGCCCGGGCGCGGGGAGTATTTGAAGCTGTAGGCGGCGGCGTAGCGCACCTCCTGGCACAGCTCGAGCGTGGCCTCGAAATCCGCCTCGTCCTCGCCGGGGAAGCCGACGATGAAATCGCCCGAAAGGGCAATGTCGGGGCGCGCCGCGCGGATGCGCTCCAGAAGCTCAAGATAGCCCTCTGCCGTATGCTTGCGGTTCATGGCCTTGAGGATCTTGTCGGAGCCGGATTGCACGGGAAGGTGCAGGTAAGGCATTAGTTTTTCTTCCTCCCCGAAGGCGGCGATCAGGTCATCGCCCATGTCGTTGGGGTGGGACGTGGTAAAGCGGATGCGCTTGAGCCCGTCAAGCTTTGCCATTTCCCTGATCAGCCGCGCGAGGCTCCATCCGTCGGCCTGATAGGCGTTGACATTCTGGCCCAGCAGGGTGATCTCCACCACGCCGCGCGCCAGAAGGTCGCGGGCCTCCTCCAGCAGCCGCGCAGGCGGGCGGGAAACCTCGGCACCGCGCGTATAGGGCACCACGCAGAAGGCGCAGAATTTATCGCAGCCTTCCTGAACCGTAAGAAAAGCGCTGGGGGCGCGTTTGGCCTTGGGGCCGCGGGGCAGATGGGTGAATTTGTCCTCGGCGGGGAAATCGGTATCCACCACCGGGCCATTGCCGGCTTTGTCGAGCATCTCGGGCAGGCGGTGGTAGGCCTGCGGGCCGACCACGAGGTCCACCATCGGCTGGCGGCGGATGATCTCCTCGCCCTCGGCCTGGGCCACACAGCCCGCCACGCCGATTTTCAGCCCGGGGTTGTCTGCCTTCAACCCCTTGTAGCGGCCCAGTTCGGAATAGACCTTTTCAGCGGCTTTCTCGCGAATGTGGCAGGTGTTGAGCAGGATCATATCGGCCCCCTCGGGGCTGTCTACCTGTTCAAATCCGCGCGCGCCAAGGGCATCGCCCATGCGCTCGCTGTCATAGACATTCATCTGGCACCCGTAGGTTTTGATGAACAGCTTTTTCCGGCCCGTCACGAGGCTTTGCTTTTCTTGTGGTGGCCAAGGCCGATTTTCTTGGCCAGTTCCTGGCGCTTGAGCGCGTAATTCGGCGCGACCATCGGGTAATGCTCCGGCAGGCCCCATTTCTTGCGGTATTGCTCCGGTGTCATGTTATAAACCGAGCCGATATGGCGCTTGAGCATCTTCATTTTGCGGCCGTCCTCAAGGCAGATCAGGTGATCATCGGTGACCGATTCGCAAATCGGCACGGCGGGCGTGGGGCGCTCGGCGGGTTTGGCCTCGGGCATGGAAATGCTGGCCAGCTTGGTGAACACCGTGTCAATCAGCGCCGTGATGTCCTCGGGCTGGGTGGCGGCATTGCCCACATGGGCGGCCACTATGGTGCTGGTCATCTTGAGCAATTCGAGCTGCTCGGGGGTTTTCTTCTCTTCGATCATCGTCTTTTGCCTTGGTTTGGCTCGGTCAGGTTTTACTTGCGAACATTAAATGCTAAACAGGGAATCCTAAGATCAGGAAATTGTTTTCTTGCGGGTCAAATGGCACTTCGTGTCGCGGAATTCAACAGGAGATGCGGCGAAATGACCTTGATTTATATCAACCAGCGACCCGATGCCGCGTTTGTCGGCAGAACATTGTCATGAACTCAGGGACGCATAGGCTGAACCTGTCGGCGGGGCTGGCCTCGGTGGCGGTGGCGCTGGTTCTGGTGGGGCTGAAATTCTGGGCGTTGCAGGAAACGGGGGCGCTCTCGGTGGCGGCCTCGCTGGCCGATAGCGCGCTGGATTTGCTGGTGTCGATGACCGGGCTTATGGCGATTATTTACGCCGCGCGCCCCGCCGATGATGATCACCGCTTTGGCCACAGCTCCGCCGAGGACCTTGCTGCGCTCGGGCAGGCGCTGCTGCTGGCGGGGGTGGCGGTGTATATCGGCTATGGGGCGATGAAACGGCTGTTTGCGGAGGTGCCGCCGCCTTTGCACAACGAGGCGTCCGGCCTTGTGGTGATGGGGGTCTCTATCGCCATCACGCTGGCCCTGGTGCTCTGGCAACGCCGCGTGGTCAGGCGCACCGGCTCCAGAGTGGTGGCGGCCGACAGCCTGCACTATCTGGCGGACCTCATCCCCAATATCGGAGCGCTGCTGGCGCTGGCGGTGTCCTCCTTCTGGGCCTTCCCGCAGCTTGATTCCGTGGTTGCCATTCTGGCCGCCCTCATCCTGCTTTACGGTGCGTTTCGCATTGGCGGCAAGGCGTTTGATGCGCTGATGGACCGCTCTGCCAGCCCCGAGGTCATGGCGCGGCTGGCCGGGATCATCGAGGCCCACCCCGGGCTGCACGGCTATCACGACCTCAAAACCCGCACCGCGGGCAGCACGCTTTTCGTGCAGGTGCATATCGAGCTGGACGGGGCACAGAGCCTGCGTGAGGCCCATGAAATAGGCAAAGCCCTGAAGCGGCGGATCGTGCAGGCCTATCCAAAGGCCGATGTGATTATCCACAAGGATCTGGCGAGGGATACAGATGGACTATAACACCACAATCGGGCGGTCGGCTCTGGCCATGCTGGCGGGGGCGCTGGTGGGCGGAAACCTCTCGCTGGCGCTTCTTCGTCGGCTTCGGCCCCCCTGCTCAAGGGGAAGCGTTGCAAATCTGGCTGGTCATGCAGGCCTACTGGCTGGGGGGATCATCATATTTGCCCTCATCCCCTTTGTGCTGTTTCACGTTTCCAACCTGCGGCAATGGTATGCGATGACAGCACTCGGCGCGCTGACAATGGTGTCGCTCAGCCTCTATGCTTTCAAGGGCCTTGGCACAGGCGGAGGCTTGGTGATACTGGCCACCACAGGTGGCATTGTGGGCTGGGTGATCTGGCGGGTGGCCTACCGGCGCGTGGGTGCTGGGATGGATTCTGGTGACAAATAGAGGCCGTGGCGCTTCGTAGATGGCTTGGCTGAATACTCTGCTTGCCTGGGTTTTGTCCGTATTGAAGCGGTAGCTGCGGGCGAAGAGGCCAAAAAACACCGTGGCCCGTATTTCGCTTAACCTTATGAAATATAACGAAATAGCAAGCGCTCTATGTGTATACTCTCCTAGGAGAGTAGAACAGGTTCGCCTAAAAGGTGTTCAAGTAACAACCATAAGATGATTATTGCGGTGACGGGTGTAGTTCCCGCTATTTTTCCCCGATTTTTGGTTCGGTCCCTGTGATGATCCGCTTTATATTGGCCGTGTGGCGCAACCAGATAAAGGCGGCGAGCAGCAGGCCAAGGCCCGTGGTTGTGGTCAGGCCAAACACCCAAAGCCAGAGCGGGGCACTCAGGGCCGCCACCAGTGCGGCGAGGGACGAAATGCGGAACACAAGTGCCGTGGCCAGCCATGTAAGGCAAGCCGCCAGCCCTGTAAGCGGGTGGAGGGCCAGCAGCAGGCCCAGAAAGGTCGCTACGCCTTTGCCGCCCTTAAAGCCCAGATAAAGCGGGAAGATATGGCCCAGAAACGCCCCGAGCGCGGCGACCTGCGCGGCCGTGTCGCCATAGAGCCAGCGCGCCAGCAGCACCGCCACCGCCCCCTTGCCGCCATCCAGCAGCAGGGTCAGAAGCGCGGCCTTTTTGCTACCGGTGCGCAGCACATTGGTTGCGCCGATATTGCCCGAGCCGATCTTGCGCACATCCCCCAGCCCCATAAAACGGCTGACCAGCAGGCCAAAGGGCAGCGAGCCCAGCAGATAGGCGGCCACAAGAATGCCCAGCAGCCACGGCCACGCCGCCTCCCAGCCCGGATGGGCACCCCAGAAACGGAAAACCGATGGAACCATGGTGTTGCCCTATACGTTAGAGGTGAGGAGCTTAACGCCCGCTAGCCCGAAAACCGCCACCAGCGCGCCGTTAATCTTGCGGCGCAAGCGCTTGTAGCCCGCCATCATGCGCGGGGTGGAAAACAGCAGGGCATAGCCGACAAACAAGAGCGAGGCCAAGAGGGCGCAGCCAATAAGCAGCGCCACAAGATAGCCGGTTGAGGCCTCTTTTGGCACGCCAAAGGCGATGATCGCGGACCAGGAAAGCAGGGCTTTCGGGTTGGTCAAGTGCAGCGCCATGCCTTGTAGATAAAGGTATTTTCGGCGGGTTTTGGGAGTCTTGGCCTTGGCATCCGGTGTCATCGCCGCCTTCAGCGCCTTGCTGGCCATCCACAGCAAATAGGCCCCGCCGACGACCTTAAGCACTATAAAGGCCCATGTGAATTGCGAAAGGATCGCCACCAAGCCAAAGGCCGCCAGCATTCCCCAGATGATCGAGCCATTAACCACGCCGAGCGCAAAAAGCACGCCCGCATTGCGGCCCATGGTGGCCGAGGTCGCCATGATGGCCAGCGTCGCCGGGCCGGGGCTTCCGGCGGCGAACAGGAACACAGCATAGGTCAGGGCGAGGGTGGTGATGTTATCCATGAGGGTGATTAGAGGCGCTAACGGCCTATTCGTCAAGCGGGAAGACTTGCGCCCCTGCAACATAGGTTTGCAGCACCACGCCCTCCATGCGGCGCAGATCATAGGGTGTGTTTTTGGATTTGGAGTGCAGCCTGGCGCGGTTAAGCACGAAGGGTTTGCTTGGGTCAAACAGGATGAGATCAGCCGGTGCGCCAACCGCCAGCCGACCGGCATTCAAGCCCAACAGCTTGGCGGGGTTGAGAGACAGGGCGCGGAACAGCTCCGGCAGAGTCAGGTGCCCCGCATGCACTAGTTGCATACAAGCAGGCAGCAAGGTTTCCAGCCCCACGGCCCCGCTGGCGGCTTCCTCAAAGGGCAGGCGTTTGCTTTCCTCGTCCTGGGGCGTGTGCATGGAACAGATGATGTCGATCAGCCCCGATTGCACGGCTTGCACCACCGCGAGGCGGTCCTCTTCGGCCCGCAAGGGGGGTTTGAGCTTGAAGAAGGTGCGGTAGCCCTCGATGTCTAGCTGATTGAGGGTCAGGTGGTGGGCCGAGACCCCCGCGCTCACCTTCAGCCCCGCCTTTTTGGCGCGCTCAAGGGCGGGCAGGGCCGCGGCGGTGGTGATCTGGTCGGCATGGTAGCGCGCGCCGGTCATCTCCACCAGCGCCATGTCGCGCTCGAGCTGGATGCGCTCGGCCAGCGGTGAAACCGTGGGCAGGCCCATGAGCGAGGCCAGCGGGCCGGATGTGGCGCAGGCCCGTTTCGAGAGGGTCGGCTCCTGCGGGTGGGCCATGACCAGTGCGCCAAGATCGGCGGCATAGGTGAGGGCACGGGCCAGCACCTTGGGGTTGGCAAGCGGGCGGTCGCCATCGGTGAAGGCCACCGCCCCCGCATCCTTCAGAAAGCCGATCTCCACCATCTCGGCCCCGTCGCGCCCCTTGGTGAGGGCGGCCATGGGCAGCACATTCACCGGCACGATTTCGGCAGCACGGCGGTTGAAAAAGTCCAGCAGCTCGGGGCTGTCAATCGCGGGGGTGGTGTCGGGCCGGGTGACCATGGTGGTCACCCCCCCCGCCGCCGCCGAGCGCCCTGCGGTGCGGAAGCTCTCCTTGTGGCGCTCGCCGGGCTCGCCGATCTTCACGCCAATATCGATGATCCCCGGGGCAAGGCACAGGCCGCCGCAATCCGTGCCCTCGGCCCCTTCGGGCAGAATCTCCTCGATTACCCCGCCTTCAATCCGCACCCCGCCGAGGGTTTCGGTGCCGGCGTCCGGGTCGATCAGGCGGGCATTGGTGAGGGTCGGCATGGCGTGGCTCGCGGGTTGGGGCGATGTTTTGACGGGTATAGCGGCATCTGCGCAAAATTCAAAGGCTGGAATCTTCGGGCTTCGGGGCCGCATAGGCATAGCCGCCATATCCGACCTCGCGAATGTCCTTCATCATTTTCAGGACCGCTTCCCCATTGGCGATGCGCTGAAAGCCA
>JALWPC010000528.1 GCA_026995265.1 Paracoccaceae bacterium | reverse complement strand
TATCAATTGGTTACTAAAGTATGAACAAAATCGGATTATTGCAAGACTAGGCGCAATCTAGCGCCTGCGATATATCCGCCAGCAGGTCGCCTACATCCTCCAGCCCGACCGACAGCCGCACCAGCCCCTCACCTATGCCAAGCCCGGCAAGCTGGGCTTCTGACAGCCGCGAATGGGTGGTGGTCGCCGGGTGGGTGATAATGCTTTTGGCATCGCCCAGATTGTTGGAAATCAGCACGATTTTCAGGGCATTCAGCATCCGGAACGCCGCCGCTTTGCCGCCCTTCACCTCCAGCGAGATCACCGTCCCGCCCGCTTCCATCTGCGCGGAAACCAGCGCGTGCTGGGGGTGGCTTTCCAGCCCCGGATAGATGACCTTCGCCAGTTTATCGTGGCCCTGCAAGGCCTTGGCCAGGGTCAATGCACTTGCCGCCTGCGCCCGCACCCGCAGGTCCAGCGTTTCCAGCCCCTTGAGCATGACCCAGGCATTGAACGGGCTGAGCGCCCCGCCGGTATGCTTGAGATACATCTCCAAAGGCCCGCGAATAAAGTCCTTGTCGCCCAGCACAACCCCGCCAAGGCAGCGCCCTTGGCCGTCGATATGCTTGGTGGCGGAATAGATCACCACATCGGCCCCGAGGGTCAGCGCCCGCTGGAAAATCGGGGTGGCAAACACATTATCCACCACCACTTTTGCGCCGGATTTGTGCGCAATTGCCGCAACGCCGGCAATATCTACGGCCTCCAGGGTCGGGTTCGAGAGGGTTTCGAAAAAGCACACCTTGGTATTGGGCCGCATGGCCGCGTCCCACGCCGAAAGGTCGGTGCCATCCACCAGCGTCACCTCGACACCATACCTGGGCAGCAGGGTTTCCACGATAAACAGGCATGAGCCAAACAGGGCTTTGGCGGCGACGATATGGTCCCCCGCTTCCAGCAGCGCAAACAGCGCGCCGTTGACCGCCGCCATACCCGAGGCCGTGGCAAAGGCCGCCTCGGCCCCTTCCAGTGCCGCGATCCGGTCTTCAAACATGGCCACGGTCGGGTTGCCGTAGCGGGCGTAGATGAACTCGTCATCGCCCAAGGCGTCAAAGCGCGCCTGCGCCGCCTCGGCGCTCGGGTAAACAAAGCCCTGTGTGAGGTAAATCGCCTCGCTCAGTTCGCCATACTGGCTGCGCCGCACACCGCCATGCACCAGCTTGGTGCGTGTGTTCCACTTATCCATAATCTCTCCGGAAATTCCGGCCCCCTGTTAAAAAACCTGATCGGGCTTAATGGGCCACGACCTCTTTAGCAGCTTCTTTAGAGTGGCCTGCAATCCGGTTCGACAAAGCACCACTTGCCAGTTGATTAACCCCTTCTATGATACAGGTCAATTCCCTGTTGACGGAAAATGTTTATGCCCTATCTAAATGCTCAGGTATACAAAGGAATGCAGATATGATTGATCTTTACTATTGGCCCACGCCGAATGGCTGGAAAATCCCGATTGCGCTGGAGGAGATGGGGCTGGAATACAATGTGATTCCGGTGGACATCAACGCAGGCGATCAGTTCACCGACTGGTTCAAGGCCGTGTCCCCCAACAGCAAAATGCCCGCGATTGTGGACAGTGACGGGCCGGACGGCCAACCGATCTCGATCTTTGAGTCGGGGGCCATTCTGCAATATCTCGGCCGCAAGACCGGCAAGTTTTATGGCCGTTCCGAGCGCGACCGTATCGAGATAGACCAATGGCTCTTCTGGCAGGTCGGCGGCCTTGGCCCCATGGCCGGGCAGGCGCACCACTTTCTGGTCTACGCGCCCAAATTTGACCCGCCCCAAGACCTCCCCTATGCCAAGGACCGCTACCGCACCGAGGTTGCACGGCTTTACGGGGTGCTGGATGCGCAGCTTGCGGGGAAGGACTATATCTGCGGGGATTTCTCCATCGCCGACATCGCGGCATGGGGCTGGGCCTCACTGTGGAAACGCCAGGAGCAGACCCTGGACGACAAGCCCAATTTGAAGGCATGGCTGGAGCGGATGAAAGCCCGCCCAGCCCTGCAACGGGGCCGCGCGCTGGTCGCCGAAAAACGGGTGGAGCCGAGCGCGGGCGAGGTGCAAAGCTCGGCGATGTTCAAGAAATAGTTCGACGCGCCTGTGGGGTTGACTGCAATTTAATCCCCCTTTGATTGCTTCCAATCACCGCCCGCAACCTTTGGGGCAACGATAACTACTAACCTAGGTTAGTAGTTATCGTTAGCACGAAATTATAAGCGTATTATCAATACGTTATGAAGCGTTTCAGCAACAGGAATCCGTAGATTCATCCCCTGCAAAGGGGTGCCGGAAAAGTTTTCCGCTAAATCTTCAGCGTCAGCACCATCTGGGCGGCCTCCGCAGCTTCCGCGCCTTTCTTCAGGAAATGTTCGCGAAAATAGGTATGGTGTTCGTCGTGGGAATGGAAATGGTGCGGCGTGAGCGACACGCTGAACATTGGCGTATCGGTTTCCAACTGCGCCTGCATAATGCCGTTCACCACCGCCGCCGCCACAAATTCATGCCGGTAGATTCCGCCATCCACCACCAGCGCGGCAACGACAATCGCATCATGGGCAGGGGCCAGCCGCTTGGCCAAAAGCGGGGCCTCGAAGGCACCGGGCACGTCAAAGGTGCTGACCTCGCAGGCAAAGCCGTCGGCCGCCATTTTGTCCTTAAAGCCAACCAGGGCCTGGTCCACAATATCCGCATGCCAGCGGGCCTTGATAAAGGCAATTTTATAGGGCTGTGTCATAGTAAACTCCTCTTGATCCAGACACCAACCCAGAGCAAAAGGAACGCAAAAAGCGCCCGTTCTCTTCCATCCGGACTTTAACCGTCGGCTTTGGAATTCCACCAAATCTGCTTGTCATCCGTTGCCGGACCGCTCGCGGGCTATCACCGCCGGTGGGGAATTTCACCCCGCCCTGAGAATGCCGGATGATTCCGGCACGCAAACTATGCCCGCAAGCCCCCGCCCCCGCAAGCGGCATTTTGCCGTAGGTGGGGGCTTGCACCCACCATCCGCCCCGCCCCAAGCAGGGCCTTCATGTTTAAGATAAAAAATGTTATACCGCCTCGATAACAAGTATTGAAAAGGCATTCCGCATGAAAGCTCTCACGGCTATTTCCGCCCTCACCCTCCTTGCTACCCCAGGTTTGGCCGAAATGGTCATGACTCTGGACTGGCCGGACCAAACCCGTGACGGTGACCGCTATATCGCCGAGGTTATCAGCTATGATTCGGAAATTACCGGCCATTACGTCATCACGGCTTCGCCCAATGACAGCGTGGAAATGCCGATGGGAGGCGCGGCGAAAATGTGCATTTATCCACTCGCCGATGCCAAGCCGCTGGGGGCCTTGCGCGGGCCCTTCCATGACGAGATCATCCCCGTGGTGCCCGACCCGACAACCGGTAAGCTCTGCATCAGCCTCTTTGAGCAAGCCAGTGGCACGTGGCATGTAGAGTTCTAAAACCCTCGCAATGTCCAAAGCCGCCCACCCGCCTGCTGCAACGCCTGTTCGGCGCGCTCTACATCGCCCTTGGCC
>JALWPC010000527.1 GCA_026995265.1 Paracoccaceae bacterium | reverse complement strand
CCCGCTGGCGCAGAGCGCGGCGAGCTGGCCGACATAGGGCGAAAGGTTTTTGCGCCCGCCGCCGTCAAAGGTGAATTCCATCCGGTTGACCATGATCTTTTGATCGGGCGTCACCGCGATTTGCCCGTTCAGGGTGCAGGCATGGCGCTTGAGGCCCACGCGCAATTGCTCGAACCGGTCATATTCCAGCCGCACGGGGTTGCCCTCTGCATAGGGCGCGCACAGGGCCAGCATCAGGGAAAAGGGCGAGGAATCCCGCCCGCCAAAGCCGCCCCCGGGGTAACAGCTTTTGAGGGTGATCTCGGACAGGCGAACAGGGGCGTCGGGGCTGTCATACATGGCGGCAATGTCTTTTATATCCCCATCGGGGGACTGGGTGCCGAGCACCAGTTTCAGGTGGCCGTTATCATCCCAGACCAGCCCCGATTCCGGCTCCATAAACATCGGGTCCATGGCGCGCATGTCGGCGGAAAAGCTGTGCGTGATCAGGTTCGGGGTGGTTTCGAGATAGGCCTCTATCTGGCCGGCAAAGAACGGCGCATTGCTGTCATAAACTTCCGAACCGTCCTGAGCATAGGAAAAATCCCCGCTGGGCTGGTCATAGCGCACAAACCACGTGGTCGGGTCAAAAACCATTTCGGGGGGCGGGGTGACAGCCGCGCCGTATCGCTGGAATTTGGCATCCTGAAACTGCATGGCGCGCTGGGCGGCGCGGTAGCTTTCAACCGTGTCAAACAGCATGAGCGCAACGGCCTGGCCGAGGTAGTCCGGGGCATGGCCCCGCTGCACCACGAGGTCAAAAACAAGGCTGCCGGGGGCGTCAAACCCGCCCTTTTGATCAAGGTGCAAATCCCGCTTTCCGGTAAGGCGGGGGGCGCGGGCGGTGGGGTGAAGCTCGTCACCATAGATAACCCTGGCGGGGGTTGCACCCGTGGGCAGGGAGGAAAGATCAAGCCCTGCAAAAACCCGCCCCGTGGTAAGGGCGCGGGCAAAAAGCGCATACCACTGCTTGCCTTTCCAGCCCATATCGGCCGCCGAAAAATCCCGCGCAAACACCTTTTGCCCTGTCACCTTGGCGAACCCGTCTATCCGCCGGTTGGCCTTGCCCGCAGGGCTGCCTGACTGCGCCCAGCCCACGGCCGGAAGCACGCTGACGGCAATCGCCCCCACGCTCAATTGCAGAAACGAACGCCTTGATAATCCCGATCCCATCAATGCCCCCATCGCGGCCTTTCCGGCCATTAATCTTTACCATTAATCTTTATTAACATTCGTTAACCAAATAAAACCATAACCGTGTCCGAAATGTGACAGGCCAGTGGAAATTTGTGAACTTCTGCGGCTAAATCGCCTATATATATGCCAAAACCGAAAAGGCATTTGATTTTCGCAGGTAAGATATGCAAGCAATAGCCTGGTCGGCTAATCGAGGTTCGGGTTTAATGTCAGGGGTGTTTCACAAGCTGTCGTTGGTCAGGACGGTTCGCTTTCGCAAAGCTCGCGCTTTGCTGTTTTTTCTGCTGCATTCCCCTGATCAGGACCACCGAAGCGAAAAGATTGCCGATGTGTTCTGGGGCGACTATCCCCACGCCAAGGCGATGGCCAGCCTGCGGCAAACCATCCGGCAAATCAGGCTTTTGCTTGAGGAAGATACCGGGCTGGCGCTGGAAACGCGGCGCGGCCATTTGCGGCTGATTTGTGAAGACAACACCGCGATAGATGCCAGGATTTGCGCGCTGCTTGCCACCTATCCCTGGGCCCGCAATACGGAAGTTGAACTGGGCCACTACCAGCAGGAATTCGAGCTGCTGCTTGGTATTTCGGAAGCCTTTGACAGTTGGCTCTCTATCCGGAAAGCGCAGGCGATGCAGGCCATTGCCGAGGTGCTGGAAGCGCAATATGTTGACGCTGAAAACGAGGCGCACGCGGTGCAGGCCGCCAGGCTGGCGCAAGTGCTGGAGCCCTCAAACGAGGTGGCGGCACGCTATTTGATGCGCCATTTCTGGTCCAAACAGCAACCCAACCGCGCGATCGAGGCGTATAACACGCTGTTTGAATATCTTGACCAAAACCTGGATCAGGACCCCGAGCCCGAAACCGTAGAGCTTTTGGCCAGCATTAAGCTGGGCGAGACCCTGCCGGAAAAAGCGCCGGTTGCCGATGCGCCGCCCAAAATATTGGTGCAAATGCAAAACGAGGCGGGGCTGACGCCGGAAGAGCAAAGCCTGCTCAATGTGCTGTTTCTGGATCTGCGCATGCGGCTTTCGCGCTTTCGGGAATGGGGCATTGCAGACGGGGACAGGCCGGAAGCGGTAGATTTGGTGGTGAAAATCCAGCTATTGCCACAAATGCCGGATGCGCCGCTGCATATAGAAATTTCCGACCCCGGGTCAAATAACCTGCTTTGGGCCGAGACCATTCCCGCCCCGCAGAAAAACTGGGATGAAAAAGTGCGCACCCAGCTCAGCAATATCGCCAATGCGCTGTCTATCGGGGCAGGGGGGAACCACGCTTCGGCGCAGGAGGCCCGGGTTTATGACCGCTGGCTGCGCTCGCAAGTGCTGATCGACCGCTGGTCGCCCGAAACCGAGGGCGAGGCCATCAGCATGTTGAGCGACATCACCAAAGACGCCCCGCGCTTTGGCCCTGCCCATGCGGAGCTGGCGGGGGCGCTGAATGTGCGCCATGTTCTGCTGCCGGGCACCAAGCAAACCGAGGCGGAAAAGCAACGGGCGCTGCACCATGCGCTGGAGGCCATTTCGCTGGACCCGCTGGACACCCGCGCGCACCGCGTTCTGGGCTGGTGCTATTGCCACAAGGCCGAATTCGAGCTGGCGGAATTCCACTTCGAGCAGGCCCTGCATCTGAACAGCTCCAACAGCCTGACACTGGCGTCCTGTGCGCTGGGTTTTGCCTTTGCGGGGCGGCTGGGGCCCGCGCAGGAGATTTGTGACCGTATGGTCAGCGCCCCGGGGGCCTTGCAGCCTTTCCACCTTATTTACATGGCGGCGGTGAACTATCTTGCGGGCAATTACGAGCTGGCCGTTGAACAATGTGCGCAGGCAGGTGATTCCATGTCCACCGCAGCAGATGGCTGGCACGCGGCGTCTTTAAGCCGACTTGGGCGCATGGAAGAGGCCCATAAGCGGGTAAAGATCTTTATCGGCCTGATCAAAAAGCAATGGGCCTTGCCCGCCGAGCCAACAGATGGCGAGGTGCTGGACTGGTTCGCCGATTGCTTCCCGCTCCGCGAAAGCAGCGTGCGCACGGCCCTGCGCGAAGCGGTTGACGAGGCGCTTAATTACGGAGGCTAGCCCGGCGGCCACCGCCATCGGCCCGACGGCGGCGGTGGGGGCGTTACCGGCACATATTGGTCATGTAAATGCCAACCGCGCGGTGGAAGGCGGCAATCTGGCTGATCTTGTCTTCCTCGGCCTGCTTGATAAGCTGCGCCTCGATTTCATCGGCGAAATGCTTGCGAATTTGATGCCAGCTCATATCCTCCAGATTTTCGGGGCTTTCGACACTCACCACCTGCTCGATAATACCGTCCAGCATCCATGAAAGCATAAGGTTTTCGTCTACCGGATAGGTGAGCGGCGGCTGGAAGGGCTTGCCGACCGTGGGCATTTCCAACTGGTCCAGCCCTGTTTTCAAAGTCCCGTCAGCGGGGACAACAATAATGCGGGTGTTCCTGTCTTCGTGGATACACTCGCCCGGGGTGCGGGTGTCAAACACCACCTTGACTTCGGTATTTTCGATAATCGCATTTTCGGTCATTTCATCGAACTGGCCCGCAGGCAGGGATTCCGCCCGCATACACAGGCGCAGCCGGTTGATCTCTTCTTCGGAGGCTTTGCGATCCTCGCCGGTGCGCTCCGACATTTCGCCCATCAGCTTGCCGACATACACCACATCCAGGGGCGTGCCGCCCGGGTTATCTGCGGCGGGCAGAATGTTGTCGCCCACAAGATGGTATTTGGCCTCGCCGATGTCACGGCCAACAATGATATAGTCCGGTCTGGTCATGGTGTTCCCCTTTTAAGATCTTTGAACATCGTGAATGATTTCGAGTATGCTGGTGGGTGCAGGCACCGGGCTTTCAACCAAACCCGTGCTAATGCTGTTGATTTTATGGGTTAAAAAGCGCCGTAACAGGCCAGAACCAAACGGGCCCAACCCGCCGTTTTCCCCATAGAACTGCGCCTCGAGCATGAGCAGCAGAAACAGCGGGATCTGGGTAAATGCCCCCGCCGGCACCCCTTGCACCCCGATTTCGGCCGCTTTTTTGTTGAAAAGCCGTTCCAGTGTAGCGGCGGAAATATCCCGTTTGAGGGTAGCGGGCAGGCTGGCATGGGCGTTCAGCACGTCGGCGTGCAGCTCGTCATAGGGCAGGGCGATAACGGCCGATTTCAGGTCGGCCTCCATGATCGAACGGCCCGAAAGCATGGTGAACAGCGCCGAATAGCTGGCGCTAAAGCCGGTTTTATTCGTCGCTTCCGGGCCAAAGAAATACGCCCAGTCTATGCGCCAGTTATTGGTCTCGCCCGCTTTCCCCTCGCGGAGTTGACCGAAGGGAAAGCTTCCGCCTGCGCTCAGTCGATAGCGCTTGAGCGGCAGGGCGTGGAAGGCCCGCATAATGCCGTTGAGCACCGGAATATCCCCCAGCAGAAACACGGATTCCAGCTCGGCGTCGCTTAGCGCCATGGCGGCAGGGTGGGCGACCGTGGGCAGAATATCGTGCATCACCACGCTATGCCACGCGCGCAAAACCTGCTGGCGGGCGCGGATGAACACGTCAAAGAAAAAGGCTTTCTCGGCGTGGCTGTTCTCGTCAAAGCCTTCAGAAGCCATGATCTCGCGGGCGGTTTTGTTGTGATATTGCATCCACAGCACCGCCATTTTGTGCAGCATCAGGGTGGCACGGTTGCGGGCATCGGCGAGCAGTGGTTCGGCGGGTTCAAACGGCGTATAGCGGACGCGCAGGGCCAATGTGGCGTGTTTATCCAGCCGGAACAGGCAGTTATGCGCATGAAAAACCCCGTGCGTGCCCGCGGGGCCCTTGCCGTAAATGGTTTCCAGCGTCAGCGGGTTTTCAATGAGATTGTAGCGCGCGTTGGGCATGGTCTCGTCGTCTTGCTTGGCTGTCCACGGCACGGCGGATGCGGCGAGGGTGTTGCCCAGATCATGGCCCATAAGCTGGGCAAGGTAGGTGTATCCGGCGGGAATTCCGGCGTTGTCTTTACAGGCTGTGCGCCAAAGGTCGGCATCAAAAGAAAAATCGGGAATCACCTGTTTTGCGGCCTTGGCCCGCGCTGAAATAGGCTGGCTGTTTTCAGCTACGTGTTCAAAACTACCGGTATCATGTGGCACTGGTTACGCTCCTTTTGTTCACCGTAAGGTAAGAAGTGTGAATCCACTGTGATTTGATTAAAGCAAGGGGGTGCTGCTGCCTAGCCAGCTTGTGGCGCAGGGGATTGTGGCCTTGATAACCACCAGTTCGCTGCCTTTCGGGGTGCGGTTTTCCAGGGTAAAGCCGACGCCGGATGCGGTGAGGCTTTCCGTGAGTAACGCCGGTTGCGGCGCGGGGCGCAGTGCGTCAGGCGGGCCGGCGGGAAAATGACTGTCCTCTTTTGCGGATACACGCTTGAAATAATCTTGCAGACGGGGCGGTTGATCAACGAGGTTCATCTCCATCAACCCAAGCTCGATCAGCGCGGAGCGCGTGGCTTTTTCGGGGCAGGAATTGGCCCCGAACCCCAGGATAGGTTGAGTGCCTTCCGGCGTTCGACTGCGGGCGATGGCGACCTGAAGATGGGGAAAACCCGGCAGGAGCCATGTTCCGGTTTCCCGTGGGGCCAGGGCGCCTTGCCGCAATTCCCGGATCAGACCGGCGGCGGCACTTGGCTGCGCTTTGATCTGCCCGCCCCACCAGCCTGCCAGCGCCCAGCGCTCGAGCCGCTCGCGCAATGCCTGCCCGGTTGCGAAGGGTAAATCTGGGCCTGCAGCCATGCCTTCACTGCTTTCGCCTTCTTTTAAGGCAATGATTTCAGCGGTTTCCCCGAGGCAGCGGATAAGGGCATCATGGCGGGAAAACCCCGCGCCACTGGCGGTTTTGCCCCGCACCAGAGCTTGCACGATGCGCAAGCGCGGGGCAAAGGGGCTGGCTTGCCAATCATGCCTTTGCCAGTGGTTTTGCAGATTATTTTTCGCCATCTGTATACTCTGCGCCAAAATTCCGGCGTGGCCAAGCTCGTTCTTTTTGCGGCAGAGCTGAAAATGTGAATTTTCCACCCAAGCGGGACTCACACAGAAATCACGGACGTAAGGTCAATTGTATTCAATGTAACGCATAACCGAGTGCAATAAATCAAGGCCAAATGGCCGTAAGAGGGACGGGAACTATTATGGAACGTAAGACCACAACGCGCATGCTGGGCTGCGCAGATTATGAAGCCCGCTGGATAGATGACAGCATGGCCGTGCAACTGACCGCAAAGGGGTTTTTGCCCTGCGCAAACCATTTCGCGCAGTTGGAAAAGCGGGCAGACGGGGGCTGGGATATGGTGTTTTACACACAAGAATCCCGCGACGAAACCTACGCGCCATTTTGTATTCAGGCCATCGCCATGCCCGCGAATGCGCAAGACTCCATCTTGGTTGTCGATGCGCTCGGTGTGCATGAAATCGCCATTCAGCCAGCAGAGATCAGGCCCGAAGAGACGGGTGACTTTGTGGTATACGCCCGCAAAACCGCCGTTAACGTGCCGGATGAAACCTATTTTGTCCAGCCAGCGGGCACAAGGGTGTTGCCAATTTATAGCCGCGCCTTTGGCCCTGCCAGCAAGGCAGACTGCCGCGCGTTTATCGCATCGGCCAATGACAAATTCATGGTCGAGCTTGACGAGCTGCACGCCAAAATCGAACGGGTCGAGGGCCGCGAGGACTAAGGCCCTGCCAGCTCTGCGGGTTCAATACCTAGCAGGCGTATCCCGAGCCGGAAAAAGTAGGCACGCACCAAACAGAAATGGCCGCCGGAAAATTCCGCGGCCACCCCAAGCTTGCAATCGGCTTAAAGCCTTAGTCGTTCAACGACAGGTTCGCTGCGGCCTCGCGGCCATTGCGGCCCTCTTCCAGGTCGTAGGTTACCTTCTGGTTATCTTGCAGCCCCTGCAGGCCTGCGCGCTCGACAGCCGAAATGTGCACAAACACATCTTTGCCGCCGTCGTCAGGGGCGATGAAGCCATAACCCTTGGTGCCGTTAAACCATTTGACGGTGCCAGTTGCCATCCGCCTTCTCCTTAAATTGGTGCCACCCGCATTGTGCAGTGGCTCTGGTGCAGAAATTGTCTTCAGTAGTGTTCAGGCAGTCTGCATTAAGGCGTCAGCGGAACTGTGAAAGACTTTACTCACACACCCGTTCTCGCCTATGCATGGGCGAAAATCAAGGATTTTGAGGCAAGTCAAAGGCGAAATGATGAGAATATGAGCAATATTGACCATAATTTCAGCAAATCGTCAGGGTATACTATCCCGTTTCACCGAATCATTGGAATTTGAATATGATAATCTATGGGCTGAAAAACTGTGATGTGGTGCGCAAGGCACGCAAGGCTTTGCCCGGGGCCAAAATGCATGATGTGCGCGATTCCCCCCTGAGCCGGGAAAAGCTCGCGGCGCTGCTGGAGGCCTTCCCTGAAACGCTGGTCAACACACGTTCCACCACTTGGCGCAAGCTTAGCGACGCCGAGCGTTTGGGGGACCCGGTTGCCCTGCTTCAAACCCATCCCGCGCTGATGAAGCGGCCGTTGATCGAGGCCGGCGACAGGCTTTATCTGGGCTGGACCCCAGAAATCGAGGCCGTGTTGACAGGTGGCACAGCCGCAAACTGAACCGCCTCCGGCCTTGGGGCCGTCTCTCGCCACAGAATGCCGCGCCCGTGGCAGGCATTGCTGAGTATTTATAGAAGAGTGAAGATTAACCATCTTCATTCTTCCGAAAATACTCTGGAGGGGGAGCGACGCAGGTCGCGAGGGGAGGCAACGCCTCCCCCAATGCGCCAACGAGGTGGCCCGAAGGGTCGCCGAGGCGGTGCACCATCGCCGGAGTGGCTTTGCCTTCGGGGAGCTAAAGCCCCCCTCAGGCAAAGCCCGTTTTCAGACAAGCTGAAAACGCCTGCCGCTGGCCCGGGCCTCGCCTGCGGCTCGGCAGGGGCTTCGCCCCTCTTTCGCTACGCTCAATTCACCCCAGAGTATTTTTGAAAAATAGAAGATTTATCTTGCAAATTCTGCGGCGGCCAGCCCCGCAACCCGCCCTGTGGCCAGACAGCCGTTCAGCAGGTATCCACCCGTGGGGGCTTCCCAATCCAACATTTCACCGGCGCAGAACACGCCGGGAAGGACTTCGAGCATCAAACCGTTGTCCAGCGCGGCCTTGGTCACCCCGCCTGCGGTAGAGATCGCCTCATCCATCGGGCGTGGGGTTTTCAAATGCACCGGCAGTGCCTTTAGCAGCCCGGCGAGATCAAACGGTTTATCCACCTGCCGCGCCTGCGCATTCTCGAAAAACAGCGCCGCCTTGGCCCCCGTGATCCCCACGGATTTGCGCAGGAAATTCCCGAGGCTGGCCTTGCCGCGCCTTTGCCGCACCTTCTGCGCCAGTGCGGGCATGGGCAGGTCCGGGAGCAGGTCCACCAGCATATCCACGCCGCCTGCCTCCATGCCATCGCGCAGGGCCGCCGACAGGTTATAGACCGCGCCACCCTCCACGCCCTTCTTTGAAATCACGAATTCCCCATGGCTTTCAGCCTTGCCAAAGCGCAGGCGCACGGGCTTGATCGGCGCGCCGAAATGGGGCTCCATATGTTTGGACCAGTCCACCACAAAGCCCATATTGGCGGGCTTGAACGGAGCAAGCTCCACCCCCTGCCCGGCCAGAATATCCGCCCATGCGCCATCCGAGCCAAGGCGTGCCCAGCTTGCCCCGCCCAGCGCCAGCACGGTGGCTTTGGCCTGCACCATCTGGCACCCCTCCGGCGTGTCAAACACCGCGCCACCGTCAAAGCCCACCCAGCGCCAGCGGGTTTCAAAGCGCACGCCCTTGCCCGCCAGCCGCTGCAGCCATGCCCTGAGCAGCGGCGAGGCCTTCATGGCTTTCGGAAACACCCGCCCGCTGGAGCCGGTAAACACCGGCTGGCCCAGCCCTTCAGCCCAGTCCTGCACATCGGCCGGATTAAACGCCTCCAGCATCGGCACCATCCAGCTGCGCGCCGCGCCGTAAACCGACATAAACGGGCCATAGGCCTCGTTTTTGGTCAGGTTCAGGCCGGATTTCCCCGCCATAAGGAGCTTGCGCCCCATGGTCGGCCTGGCCTCGGCGACCAGCACGCTATGCCCCGCATCGGCCAGCATTTCCGCCGCCATCAGCCCTGCAGGCCCGCCGCCGACCACCAGTGTTTCAGCCACGGCGCACCGCGATGCGCTGCGCGCCCAAGCCCTCGATCCCGAGAGTCATCACGTCGCCCGCGCGTAGAAACCGCTGCGGTTTTTGCCCCATGCCCACGCCGCTTGGCGTGCCGGTGGAAATAATATCCCCCGCCTGCAAGCGCATATATTTTGACATATCGGCGATGATCTCCGCCACGCTGAAAATCATGTCGGCGGTGGTGCTCTCTTGCATGGTCTCGCCGTTCAGCTTCAGCCAGATATTCAGGCGCTGCGGGTCCGCCACCTCGTCGGCGCTGACGAAATACGGCCCGATCGGCCCGAACCCGGGCAGGGATTTGCCGCGAATCCACTGGCCGCCGCCTTCGAGCTGATAGGCGCGCTCGGAAAGGTCGTTGATCAGGCAATAACCTGCCACATAGCTAAGCGCCTCGCCTTCTGAAACCCGGTAAGCCTCCCGCCCGATCACCACGCCAAGCTCCGCCTCCCAATCGGCCCTCATGGCCCCTTCGGGCAGGTGCAGATCATCCTGCGGCCCCGCTATGGCCGAGGTCGCCTTGGAAAAGAGTATCGGCGCGGCGGGTATCGGCATTCCGGCCTCTTCTGCGTGTTTGCGGTAGTTCAGCCCGATGCAATAGAAATTCGGCGTGCCCGCCAGGCAGGCGCCGATGCGCGCGCCCTCGGGCACCAGGGGCAAGCCCTCAGGGTCCACCCCGCGCAAGGCGTCTATGGCCTCGACAGACACCTCCGCCACCAGCGCCGACGCATCCCGCAGGCGGCCATCAGCCGCAACCATGCCCGCTTTTTCCGCGCCCTTCGGGCCAAACCGAAACAGCTTCATGCCTGCCCCCTTTTCAGCGCGCTTTTGCGCAGCTTCTGGCTGGCCGATTTAAGCTGCCCGCAGGCGGCCATGATGTCCTCGCCGCGCGGGGTGCGCACGGGGCTGGCATAGCCCGCGTTATTGACGATCTCGGCAAAGGCCTCGATCCTTTGCCAACTGGAGCGCTCATAGGGGCTGCCGGGCCACGGGTTGAAGGGGATGAGGTTGATCTTTGCGGGTATCCCCGCGATCAGCCGCACCAGACGGCGAGCGTCGGCGTCGCTATCGTTCACACCCTTCAGCATGACATATTCAAAGGTGATGCGCTCGGCATTGCTCAGGCGGGGATAGGCGCGCAGGGTGTCCAAAAGCGTTTTGATGTTCCACTTTTTGTTGATCGGCACAAGGGTATCGCGGGTCTCGTCCAGGGTGGCATGAAAGCTGATCGCCAGCAGGCAGCCGATCTCCTCGCCCGCCCGCACAATCTCCGGGACAACCCCCGAGGTGCTGAGCGTGATCCGGCGGCGGGAAATGGAAATGCCCTCGTTATCCATCACGATATTCATGGCATCGCGGACGTTTTCGAAATTGTAAAGCGGCTCGCCCATGCCCATCAGCACCAGATTGGTGATGCGGCGGCGGCCCTCGTGGGGGCTGCCGGGTTCGGGCCATTCCTCAAGGTCATCGCGCGCCACCATCACCTGCGCCACGATCTCCGCCGCGGTCAGGTTGCGCACCAGCTTCTGGGTGCCCGTATGGCAAAAGGTGCAGTTGAGCGTGCAGCCGATCTGGCTGGAAATGCACAGCGTGCCCCGGTTTTCATCGGGGATGTAAACCGCCTCCACCTCGTGGCCTTCCACAAGGCGCAACAGGTATTTGCGGGTGCCGTCCTGGCTGACCTGAAGCGCCGCCACCTCGGGGCGCTCGACAGTGAAATGCGCCGCCAACTCCTCACGAAAGCCCTTCGCGAGGTTGGTCATCGCGCCAAAATCCTGCACACCTTTCTGGTAAATCCAGCTCCAGAGCTGGGCAACGCGCATATTGGCCTGCCGCTCCGGTGTGCCAATGGCGATAAGCGCCTCCCGCAGGGCCTCGCGGCCAAGGCCCAACAGGGATTGCCGCGCAGCCGGCGGCGCAACGCGGGGAAGAACGCTTGGGTCGGGGGTAAGCGCGGTCATGGGGCTGGTCCTTACATCAAAGCGCCCTCTGCGGGGGCAGAGAGCGCCTTGAGCATAACGGGTTTTGCACGGCTTTGCCAGTGGCCTACTGGCACATCTCCTGCGCCTTTTCGTATGCGGCGGTAAAGCCGATCAGCGAGAAAGTATCGGTGGTTAGTGTGCCACGGGCCGAGGTGCCCACAACCGTAGCTTCAGAGCCACCGCGCATGGCGGCGATAAGGCTGGCGTCATCTTCAGGGCGGGGCCACGCGTATTCTTCGTGTATATCTGCATTTGGATAAAGGCTGATCGTGGTGTCTTTGATCTTCACCTCTACCGTTGCATCCTGTTTGAGTGGATAGCCGGCAAGAAAACTCGGTTCGCTGGCAATCTGCTCTCCGGGAATAATGGAAATATAAAACCGGATATCGCCCCGGCGCACAGTCACCGCCTGCCCGTCTCGCTGGGCCGACCAGTCGGTGGGTTTGGAAACGATGAAGCATTCCTTCGGGTTATCCGCCACATAAACGCTCCAATTGGTCTCGGAATCCACCATCGCCAACTCTTGGGCGGCCAAGGGGGCGGCCCCCATGGCGAGAACGGCGGTTACTACAAATTTCTTAAACATTTCCGGCTCCTGCTCAATCCGACAGCACCGCCCCCCTGTGTTTTGCCAGAGTTTTGCAAAGCGGCTTGTGTTTTGCTGGTTTACAGCCGTAATCTAATTGGAAACAGGGCGCAAAGGCCAGCTAAAAATCGCGGAATTTTGCCGCTACGGGCATGAAATTGCCTATTTTCGGAGGATTTGACCACATGAAGGACGCGGTAAAACTGGTGGAATTGCGCCGAAACGGTATTTTGGAGTCCACACATCGGGGCCATGTGGTGGTCTGTGATACGGGCGGCGTGGTGGCGGAATGGGGGAACGGGGCGCAGGTGATCTTCCCGCGCTCGAGCTGCAAAATGCTGCAGGCCCTGCCCTTGGTGGAAAGCGGTGCGGCCGATGCGGCGGGGCTGGGGGAGACCCACCTTGCGCTCTCTTGCGCCAGCCATCAGGGCGCGCAGATGCACACCGCCTTGGCGGCGGATTGGCTGGCGGGGCTGGGCCTGGGCGAGGCGGACCTGCGCTGCGGCCCGCAAGTGCCCAATGACATCGGGGCCCGCGCCCTGCTGCGCGCCAGATATGAATCGCCGTGCCAGTTGCACAATAATTGCTCGGGCAAGCATTCCGGATTTTTGACCCTGAACAAGTATCTTGGCGGCGGGGCCGAGTATATCGAGCTTGACCACCCCGTGCAAAAGGCGGTGAAGGCGGCGTTTGAGGAGATGACCGGGGCCGAGGCCCCGGGCTGGGGGATAGATGGATGCTCCGCCCCGAATTTTACCTGCGAGATCGGCCACCTCGCCCGCGCCATGGCCAAAATGGCGGCGCCGGATGGCTTGGGCGGGGTGCGGGCAAAGGCCGCCAAGCGCCTGGTGGGCGCAATGATGGCCCACCCTATGCTGGTGGCGGGCGAAGGTCGGGCCTGCTCGGCACTCATGGCCGCTGCCGGTGGCAAGGCGGCGGTGAAAACCGGCGCCGAGGGGGTCTTTGTCGCCATTCTCCCCGGGCGCGGTATCGGCATGGCCCTGAAAATCGAAGACGGCAACCCCCGCGCGTCCGAAGCCGTGATGGCGGCGCAGCTCGTGCGCCTTGGCGTGGTCGAGGCCGCTGACCCGCGCGTGGCGCAATACCTGCACCGGCCGGACACCAACCGGCGCGGCCTAAAGGCGGCCGAATTCAGCGTGGCTGATCATCTGTTCGCCCAAGGGCGCCCCCTGTAGGTGTGCAGCAAATGCGGCGCGCTGTAAACGTTGGGATGCGTGGTAGGCCGTGCAAAGGGGCTTTGCCCCTCTGGCGCAAGCGCCATTCACCCCAGAGTATTTTTGAAAAATAGAAGCGGGGATGTTTCTTGCGGAACTGCGGATGGGGGCTTGGGTTTTCGGGTGTGAGGTGATAGCGCTGGGAAAAATCTGTGAGGGTGTTATGGCGGAAAAGCAATCTACGAAACTTATCTTGCTCTCGGTGGCGGTGATGCTGTTTTTGGCAGCGCTGGACCAGACGATTGTCTCCACCGCTTTGCCGACGATTGTCGCCGATCTTGGCGGGGTGGACCACCTGAGCTGGGTGGTAACGGCCTATTTGCTGACCTCGACCGTGGTGGCGCCGATGTATGGCAAGCTGGGGGACCTTTACGGGCGCAAGCTGATGATGCAGGTGTCGGTCGGGGTGTTTCTGCTCGGGTCGGTGCTCTCCGGGCTGGCGG
>JALWPC010000526.1 GCA_026995265.1 Paracoccaceae bacterium | reverse complement strand
CCACCTGCACCGCGCCACCATCTGCGGTTATCGCGCCCGCATGCTGGGCGGCGGCGCAAATGTTGCTGTCGGTGGTATAGATATGGGTGCCCCAAACCCCGCCCACGGCAAAACCGGGGTTGCAGGTGCAGGCATAGCTTTCCGCGCCCGCGGGGAAGCTGCCACAGGTGGGCAAATCCTCTTGTGCCAGCGCGGCTCCGGCCCAGAGGGAGGCCGCCAGCGTAGCTATGATGACAGGTTTTTGGTGAATTGGCATGGTGTGGTCCTCGTAATAAAAAAGTCCTTAATAATAATATTCAAAACCTTAATAAATCAACAACTTATCCGCGCAAGCATCCGGCCAACGCATTTTTTGCCAGAAGTCGGGCCAGCCCCCCCCCGCCACAAGCGCACCGGTGGCAGCGCGGCGCGAGCGGGGCCTCGCCAAGCAGCGCCATGGCAGACGCGCCGCCCGCCGAGCCGAAGGCGAGGCGCGGTTCCGGTGCTTCAGCACCGGAAATCACGGGGCCGCCAAAGGTCCGGCCTTCGGTGTTTTGCCACCCTATCAGCCAAATAGGCCCCTTGCGATTTCCCGCATCCTGTCTGCCAGATACATGCTCCCGTAGACATGTCATATGACCTGACGACTTTTTTTGATCCCGGTTTCAACCGGCCCCGCCTCGGGGGCGGCCAAAGGGGCGAGGTTGGGGCCTCGCCTGTTCGGGCGTTTGCGCCTGACGATATACTTCGGCGCGCTGATATATGCTTCTGTAGACATGTCAAATAAGACATGTCTACAGACATATATTGATCCGCCGGTTGGAATGACTGGCTCAAAAGGCGGTGCCTGGGCGGACAGAACACCAGACGCATCGGCTTTTCCGGTGCTAAAGCACCGGAACCGCGCCTCGCCTTCGGCTCGGCGGGGCGGCGCGTCTGGCGTCGGTTTGTTTGGCGAGGTCGCGGCCGCGCCGCGCTGCGAATGTGGCGCTTGTGGCGGGTGTGTCCTGGGGCGGATGTGTGGAGCCGTCCTGAAGCCGAACAGGAATGCGACTTTGGAGCAAGGGCACATCGGGGCCGGGTTCAAAATTGGGTCGTCAGGCTAAATATGACTTGTATACAAGGCATGTCTGGCAAACCCGAAAGCACGTCTCTGCGCCGTGATCAGGCCAAACATACGGGTATGGCAGCACCCCGATTTGCCTGCATGGGCCGTTTCAGGCGAGGTCACGCCAAAGGGTTCAGCGGTCCTCGGGGGCAATCCCCTTTATCCGCGCCACATGGGCGGCGATTTCTGCGCGGCTAAACGGGCTGTGCACCCGCTTTTTACTGGCCGGATGGGCGCTCAGCCCCAGCCCTTCACGCCAGGCCCGCGCGGGGCGGATGGGGCGGGGGGTGAAGCCGCCGCCGCAGGTCGGGCAGGTGTTTTCCAGCACCCCTTGGGCACAGTCCCGGCAATAGGTGCACTCATAGCTGCATATCATCGCATTGGTGGCGTTGGGCGGCAGGTCACAATCGCAAAGTTCACAATTCGGACGAAGTTCCAGCATTGGCGGCTCCGGTTGACAGCGCGTCGGATTTTGATGCCATTGATTGCCAGCATCGTGCTTGATAGGCTAAGCCCAGCCTAACCATGGAGCCGCCCCATGCCAACCCCGATTACCCTGATGCTGGATGGCCAGCCCGTTGAGGCCCAAGCGGGCGAGAGCCTGTTTGCCCTCGCCAGGCGCCACGGCAAAAACCTGCCGCACCTGTGCCACGCCGACCGCCCGGGCTACGCGGCCTCGGGCAATTGCCGCGCCTGCATGGTGGAGATCGAGGGCGAGCGGGTGCTGGCCCCTTCATGCTGCCGCACCGCCGAGGCGGGGATGGTGGTGCACACCGAGAGCGCCCGCGCCGTAAAGGCCCGCCGGATGGTGATGGAATTGCTCATCACCGACCAGCCAGCAGGGGACAGCCACTTCTGGGACATGGCGGCGCTGGCCGGGGTCTCAGAAAGCCGCTTCCCCAAAGCCGACTCCACGCCGCTTCTCGATAGCTCCCATGTGGCCATGGCCGTCAATCTGGAGGCCTGCATCCACTGCCAGCTCTGCGTGCAGGCCTGCCGCGATGTGCAGGTGAATGACGTGATCGGCATGGCGGGGCGCGGGGCCAAGAGCCGGATCATCTTTGATCAGGCCGACCCGATGGGCGCCTCCACCTGCGTGGCCTGCGGCGAGTGTGTGCAGGCCTGCCCGACGGGGGCCTTGCTGCCCGCCGCACCCATGGCGCAGGATTTCGAGCGCGAAGTGGCCTCGGTCTGCCCCTATTGCGGGGTGGGCTGCCAGCTTTCCTATAAGGTCAAGGATAACCGCATTGTGCGGGTCGATGGCCTGAACGGCCCCGCCAATGGTGAGCGGCTTTGTGTGAAGGGCCGCTTTGGCTTTGACTATGTCGCCCACCCCCACCGCCTGACCGTGCCGCTCATCCGGCTGGAAGGCGCTGAAAAGGGCCTGAATGTGGACCCCGCCAACCCCTTCACCCATTTCCGCGAAGCCACATGGGACGAGGCCCTGGACATCGCTGCCAAAGGGCTGGCCGCCCACCGCGAGGCTATCGCGGGCTTTGGCTCGGCCAAGTGCTCCAACGAGGAAGCCTACCTGTTCCAGAAGCTCATCCGCGCGGGGTTTGGCAGCAATAATGTCGACCACTGCACCCGCCTTTGCCATGCCTCCAGCGTCGCGGCGCTGCTGGAAAACGTCGGCTCGGGGGCCGTCACCGCCACCTTTAACGAGATCGAGCACGCCGATGTGGCGATTGTGATCGGCTCGAACACCATCGAGAACCACCCCGTCGCCGCCACCTATTTCAAGCAATTCACCAAGCGCGGCGGCAAGCTGATTGTGCTCGACCCGCGCGGCGTCGGCCTCGGGCGCCACGCCACCCACCGCGTGCAGTTCACCCCCGGGGCCGATGTGGCGCTCTTGAACGCGATCATGCACGTAATTGCCGAAGAGGGCCTCTATGACGCCGCCTATATCGCGCGATTTACGGAAGGCTGGGACACCTTCAAGGCGCATCTGGCGGACTACGCCCCCGAAGCCATGGCCCCGATTTGTGGGGTGGAGGCCGAGGAGCTGCGCGCCGTGGCCCGCACCTTCGCCATGGGCAAGGCGGGGATGATCTTCTGGGGCATGGGGGTGAGCCAGCATATCCACGGCACCGACAATGCCCGCTGCCTGATCAGCCTTGCCTTGATGACCGGCAATGTCGGGCGCCCGGGCACCGGCCTGCATCCGCTACGGGGGCAAAACAACGTGCAGGGGGCGTCTGACGTCGGGCTGATCCCGATGTTCCTGCCCGATTACCGGAGTGTCACCGATGACGCGGCGCGCGCGCAGTTCTGCGCCATCTGGGGCGTTGACGATTTCAGCGCCAAGCCCGGCCTGACCGTGGTGGAAACCCTTGACGCCATCCATGCGGGCAGCATTGAAGCCATGTATATCCTCGGGGAAAATCCGGCGATGTCAGACCCAGACGTGCAGCACGCCCGCGCAGCGCTGGCCAAGCTCAAGCACCTGGTGGTGCAGGATATTTTCCTCACCGAAACCGCCAGCTTCGCCGATGTCATCCTGCCCG
>JALWPC010000525.1 GCA_026995265.1 Paracoccaceae bacterium | reverse complement strand
AAATGGTTGGTGGGCTCGTCCAGAATGATCAGATGCGGGGCGTCGATGGTGGCCAGCAACATGGAAAGCCGCGCCTTCTGGCCGCCCGAGAGCCTGGCCACCACGGTTTCCACCGCCTCGGCCCCAAGGCCGCCCGCCGCCAGACGGGCGCGGATTTTCGCCGGGGTTTCCGTGGGGCGCGCGCGCTGCACATGCTGGATGGGGGTTTCATCAAGGTGCAACTCATCCACCTGATGCTGGGCAAAATAGCCGATGCGCAGCTTGTTGGCGCGGTGCATCTGCCCGCCCATCACCGGCAAGCGCCCCGCAATCAGCTTGGAAAGGGTGGATTTCCCCTGCCCGTTGGCGCCCAGCAACGCGATGCGGTCGTCCTGGTCAATCCGCAGGTCGAGCCCGCGCAGAACCGCGGTGCCGCCATAGCCCACCGAGGCGTTTTCCAGCCGGATGATCGGCGGCGAGAGTTCTTCCGGCGTCGGAAAGTTGAAGCCCGCCACGCTGTCGCCGACGATCTCGGCAACCGGTTTCATCCGCGCCAGAGCCTTAAGGCGGCTTTGCGCCTGCTTGGCCTTGGAGGCCTTGGCCTTGAAGCGGTCGACAAAGGCCTGCATATGGGCCCGCTCGCGGTCCTGCTTTTTCTTGGCAGACACAAGCTGCTCCAGCTTGGCGCGGCGCTGGCGGTCAAAATTGTCGTAATGGCCCTGATAGAGGGTCAGCTTTTGCTGGTCGAGGTGCAGGATGGCGTTGACGGACCGGTTCAGCAGGTCTTTATCGTGGCTGACGATCAGCACCGTGTAGGGGTAGCGGACAAGGAAATTCTCCAGCCAGATGGTGCCCTCGAGGTCCAGATAGTTGGTCGGCTCGTCGAGCAGCAGAAAATCCGGCCGGGCAAACAGCACCGCCGCCAGCGCCACCCGCATCCGCCAGCCGCCGGAAAAATCCTTGCAGGGGCGGGCCTGGGCCTCGGCGTTAAAGCCAAGGCCGTTGAGAATGGCGGCGGCGCGAGCCTCGGCGGAGTGGCTCTCGATGTCGGCCAGCCGCGTGTGGATCTCGGCAATGCGCATGTCATCGGTGGCGGTCTCGGCCTCCTGAAGCAGGGCGTGGCGCTCGGTATCGGCCTCCAGCACCGTTTCCAGCAGGGAAAGATCAGAGGCCGGCGCCTCCTGCGCCACCCCGCCAATGCGGGTGCCCCGCGGAATGGTTATCTCGCCGTCATCCAGCGTCCACTCGCCGCGTATGAGCTTGAAAAGCGTGGTTTTGCCGGTGCCGTTGCGGCCGACAATGCCCACCTTGTGGCCGGAAGGGATCATCGCCGTTGCGCCATCGAGCAGCACGCGGCCCTCAAGCCGGAAAGTGATATTTTTGATTGCTAACATGGGGGGCTTTTGCCTTAAGGGCAGGGGGGTGTCAATGCGGCGGCGGCGCATGGGGTGCGGCCGTTTTCACTGGATTGGGCCAGGGTAGATAGCGTAAACAGAAATACATGAGGAACTGGAAATACAATCACCGGCCGAGGAACCTGTGAACGGGTATGTTGCGCACATATTGGCGCGGTCTCGGGAGAAAATACCTTCGTCCGGTCGGTTCTTATTTCCGGCCCTATAATGCGCACATGTATCAGGAAATACCTCTGAAGACATATTGAACGACATAGTTTTTCAACCCCCAATAATAAGAGCCGTCAGAAAGTTTCCGCTAACGGAATTGCCTTTGCGGCGGGGGAGGGCAGGGCCTTTAACGCCGTTTCCCATCGTTAAAGCGCCGGACCGCGCCTCGCCTGCGGCTCGGTGGCGGCGCGTCTGCTGGGGTTTGAAGATGACAAGCCCAGGCACGGGATGCTATCGTCGAATTTTACTTCAAGGCGATGAAAACCGAGCCATGTTAGCCAAGGACGCATTCAGCAGGCAGCGCGTGTTCATCTTCTGCGCATGGGCCTTTCTTATCGTTTCCTTTGGTCTGGATTTCATTTCATCATATCTGGTTTCGAACCACACGGATGAAATTCTGGCCATGGGGCGGGTGGACCGCCTATTTGAAACCAACCCCAACCTCGCCCCGCTGGAAAACCGCGCCAAGGCTTACCTGTATCCGGTGATTCCCTATGTTGTCGGCATGACCGTGCTTAGCGTTCTGGCAATCACCTTTCGCGCTAAACTGTCCAGCTCTAAAAACGGGCGGTTTGACCTGTTTATGTTTATCCTTGCCATGCTCACGATTTCCTTTGCCAAAAGTATCGCTGGCGTTTCAAACTTTGGTCTGTATTTCTTCGGGACCAACCCGTTTCATATGTTAACAGCCTTCATTGAAGGGCTTTCCGGGACCATGCTGCAACGGGAGAGCATCTTTTATATAAACTCGAGCATTGCCATCCTTGTTTCATTCGGGCTTGCCCTGACCTTTCTGAATCGCGTGCCGATATTTGTGCAGCCTTTGGGTGAGCGTTGACCCTTGGCTCTTCTGCCCCGCTCCGGCCAAAACCCAGAGAGTAATTATAATTTCATACAACAGCCGAAAATCCGGCAATTTTCCCCTTGCGCTCCCCAAGCCCCCCGCTTAGTTTCCGCCCCGTTGGCCAGACCAGCCAACCATGCGGAGAGGTGCCGGAGTGGTCGAACGGGGCGGTCTCGAAAACCGTTGAGCCTTCACGGGTTCCCAGGGTTCGAATCCCTGTCTCTCCGCCACTATCCCCCGAGAACCCGTTCTCCGTTTGTAGCCGGTCCCGAAATTTCTTGTTGTTTTCAAAGGTTATAGCCGACGGGCTGTTGAGTGCCTTTCTGGCGGTCTGGGTGGAAATGGTTCTCCAACCCCCAATATTCTCCAAAGCTGTTGCCTAAACGGGTTTTGGTTCAGTTTTGTAACCTGTTGTAAAACAATGCAAATTAAGAGAGACCATTTTTCTTAGTTCGAACTTCCGCGCTCTGGCTGGTTGGGTCTGGGGGCGAACTTTTCCAATTCCTTATTCCCAAACTCCGGAAACAATGTCCTGGCGCAGCGATCAAAGCGTTCAATTTATGATTGATTGTTCTGGCCATTTCGGCCAATACTTTGCGTCGGGAGGAATGCTCATGAAAGCGCTTTCGGCACGGGACGCCAAGTATAACTTTGGCCGGATGATCGACCTCGCCCGCTCGGAACCCTTGGTGGTTGAAAAACACGGCCGCCCGGTGGTTGTGGTCATGGCGGTAGAAGAATTTGAAAAAATGACGGGGGAACATATCACCCCGTCGCAATTTGAGGATAAAGACTGATGGCCACGAAGAACAACGCGCCCCTGGGCTTCGAGGCTGACCTGTTCAAGGCCGCCGACAAGCTGCGCGGCAATATGGAGCCGTCGGATTATAAACACATCGCGCTGGGTCTGATCTTCCTCAAACATATCTCGGACAGTTTCGAGGCCAAGCACGCGGAGCTGACCGCCGAATACCCCGAAGGGGCGGAGGACCCGGACGAATACCTTGCCGATAACATCTTCTGGGTCCCGAAAGAGGCCCGCTGGTCGCATCTGCAAGCCAGCGCGCGCCAGCCCAATATCGGCAAGATCATTGACGACGCCATGCTGGCCATTGAAAAGGTCAACCCGTCGCTGAAAGGCGTGCTGCCCAA
>JALWPC010000524.1 GCA_026995265.1 Paracoccaceae bacterium | reverse complement strand
CCTGCGCCCCGCGCAATGCTTTGACGCGCTGGCGGATTTTTCCAGCCTGAAAAAGAGCTGGTCTCCGGCCTTGATATCATGATTGTGCGCGAGCTGACCTCCGGCAGCTATTTCGGTGAACCCCGCGGCATTTTCGAGGAAAACGGCGAGCGGGTGGGCATTAACACCCAGCGCTATACCGAATCCGAGATCGACCGTGTCGCCCGCTCCGCTTTTGAACTGGCCCGCAAGCGGGACAACCGCCTGTGTTCGGTTGAAAAGGCCAATGTGATGGAAAGCGGTATTCTGTGGCGCGAGGTGGTCAGCAAAATCGGGGCGGAGGACTACCCGGATGTGGAGCTGTCCCACATGTATGCCGATAATTGCGCCATGCAACTGGTGCGCGCGCCCAAGCAGTTTGACGTGATCGTCACCGATAACCTGTTCGGCGATATTCTCTCGGATTGCGCCGCCATGCTCACCGGGTCGCTGGGGATGTTGCCCTCGGCCAGCCTCGGGGTGCCCATGGCCAATGGCAAGCCCAAGGCGATGTATGAGCCGGTGCACGGTTCGGCGCCGGATATTGCCGGTGAGGGCAAGGCCAACCCCAGCGCCACCATTCTGAGCTTTGCCATGGCGCTCAGGTATTCATATGATCAGGGGGCCGAGGCTGACCGGCTGGAAGCGGCTGTGGAAAAGGTATTGGCTGATGGCATTCGCACCGCCGACCTGATGCAAAAGGGCGGTGGCACCCCTGCCTCGACCTCCGAAATGGGCGACGCCATTGTGGCGGCGCTAGAGGCCAGCCTGTAGAAAACATAGGGTGCGTGGTCTCCCGCGCACCTTGCCCCAATGGTGGGTGCAAGCCCCCACCCTACCTGTTCTTGCGGAAAACCTTCCGGTTGGCGCACACGAATTGCCCGATCAGGCTGGGCAGCCCTAAAAAGCACTTACCTTTCTGGTAAAGATTCTCCGCCAATGCGCCAATATAGACTCCGATAGTGCCCACCAGCCCCGACGCTCTCCCGCCCGTCGGGCACCGTTTTGCTGCGCAAAACGTGCCCTTCCGTTGGGCGTGGCCTCGGCTTCGCCTCGGTGGCGGCGCGTCAGGCATTGTGTTGCTTGGCAAGATTATGCGCGCGCCGCGCTGCAACCGGTGCGCTTGTGGCACGCGCGGCAGAGGCACAAAGCCCCTAGCTGAGCTTGTAACACCCGCGAACGGTTGAGGGCGGCGCGGGCGCGGCCTCGCCACAAGCGGAATGGTTGACGCGCCGCCACCGAGCGTAAGCGAGGCGTGGTCCGGTGCTTTAGCACCGGAAGCGAGGTTCGGGGTTAGCGCATCAGCCCTTGTGCTTTCAGGTCAACCATTGTCAGGTCCAGCGCCTTATGTGCCCGCTCGATCAGCACATCTATCTCGGCTCTACTGATCACCAGCGGCGGCGAGATGATCATTTTATCGCCCACATGGCGCATCACCAGATTACCGGCAAAGCAATGGTCGCGGCATATAAGCCCCGCCGCTCCCGCCTCGGCAAAAGCCTTGCGCCCCGTGGCATCCGGCGAAAGCTCCAGCGCCGCCATCATGCCCGAAATTCGCGCCTCCCCCACCAGGGGGTGCTCGCCCAGTTCGGCCCAGCGGGTGGCCAGATAGGGGCCGGTATCCCTGGCAACCGTATCCACGATCCCCTCTTCCTCCAGAATGCGCAGGTTTTCAAGCGCCACCGCCGCCGCCACAGGGTGGCCGGAATAGGTATAGCCGTGGTTAAACTCGCCGCCCTTTTCAGCAAACACCGCCGCCACATGTTCGCTGAGCACCGAACCGCCAATCGGCTGATAGCCCGAAGAAAGCCCTTTGGCGATGGTGATAATATCGGGCCGGATGCCGTAAGTTTGCGCGCCAAACCATGCCCCCGTGCGCCCAAACCCCGTAATCACCTCATCCGCAATCAGCAAAATCTCGTGCGCATCACAAATCCGCTGGATTTCCGGCCAATAGGTGGACGGCGGCACAATCACCCCGCCCGCGCCCTGCACCGGCTCGGCGATAAAGGCCGCGACGTTGTCCTCGCCCACGCGCTCTATCTCTTCGGCCAGCGCCCGCGCCGCTTTCAGCCCGAATTCCTCGGGCGAAAGATCGCCCCCCTCGCCATACCAGTAAGGCTGCGCAATGTGCGAAATATCGGGAATGGGCAGCCCCCCTTGCGCGTGCATCGCCGCCATGCCACCGAGGCTGGCCGAGCCCATGGCCGAGCCGTGATATCCGTTTTTACGCGCGATAATATGGCGCTTGCCGGGCTTGCCCAGCGCGGCCCAGTAGTGGCGCACCAACCGGATATTGGTGTCATTGGCATCCGAGCCCCCGCAGGAAAAAAATGTCCGGTTCAAATCGCCGGGCGTGAGCGCCGCAATCTTTTCGGCCAGTGCAATCACGGGCGGGTGGCTGGTCTGGAAAAACGTGTTGTAATAGGGTAATTCCCGCATCTGGCGGCTGGCCACGTCGGCCAGTTCATTGCGGCCGTAGCCGATATTCACGCACCAAAGCCCCGCCATGGCGTCCAGAATATCGTTGCCCTCGCTGTCCCGCAGCATCACCCCTTTGGCCGAAGTAATAATCCGCGCCCCCTTTTCATTCAGGGCGGCGGTATCGGTAAACGGGTGCAGGTGGTGGGCGGCATCCGCTGCCTGCATATCCGCCGTGGTGGGGTGGTTTGCTAAATGGTCCATGGGGTCACCGTTCGTTAGGGAAGCCTCCGAACGATTACGTATTCAGGCGCTATGTTCAACCGGATTCTTTATCAAATCCCGAGAGCATATCCAGCAGGTCTTTCTGGCGCATCGGCTTGAAAATGGCATCGGTAAACCGGGCGGCCCTGTATTCCGGGCATTGCGTGGCCACTGTATCGGCGGAAAGCGCGATAATCGGGATCGGGTTTTCCACGTCGCCTTCGGCCTCCCGAATGGCGGCGGCCGCCTTTATCCCGTTCATCACCGGCATCTGAATATCCATAAAGACCACGTCAAACGCCCCCTTGGCAAAGGCCGTCACCGCTTCCTGCCCGTTGCGCACGCGGGTGGTTTTTACGCCGGTATCCTCCAGCAAAACCTCGAAAACAAAGGCGTTTGAATCGTTGTCCTCTGCCAAAAGAACGCGCAAATTCTGTGGCATTTTGCGGCGCAAAACCTCTTTTTCACTGGTCGTGCTCTCGGCCCCATCCACAGCAAGCTCCACCGTAAAAGTAGACCCCATCCCGGGGCTTGAATCCACCTTTATCCGGCCGCCCATCAGGGCCACCAGGTCGCGCACCACATTCAACCCGAGCCCCGTGCCGCCACGGCTGGCGGATTGCACAGGGTCGGCCGAGCTGAACGCCTCGAATATCTGGCTGTGCTTTTCCGGCGCTATGCCGATGCCGCTATCCTCGACGCTCAGCACCAGCCGCCGCTGGCCATCGGCACCCTCTTTCAGAATTGCCCGCACAACCACGCGGCCCTCGTCGGTATAGCGGATGGCGTTGGAAATCAGGTTTCCGAGCACCTGAGCCAACCGCATTTTATCAAAATGAATACGGGAGTCGGTCAGAATCTTGGTATCCAGCTCCAACAGCAGCCCGCGGGCCTTCGCCTGTTCGGAAAATTCGACCACCTTGGCAGCGACAAACTCGGCAATGTCAAAATCTACCGGCACCAGCACGGTTTGGCCGCTGTCCAGCTTGCCCTTTTCCAGCAGTTGGTTGGCGATCGAGAGCATGGAATCACAGGCATCCCGCAACACCGCGAGATAGCGTTGCTGCTTTTCATCCAGACGGGTGCGGGAAAGCGCATCCGCCATGCCAAACACACCGTTCATCGGCGAGCGGATCTCATGGCTGACCTTGGCCAGAAAATGGTCCTTCTGCCGAATGATCTCTTTTAGCCGGGCCACTTCGGCGGCGAGGGTTTCAGTGCTCAAAATCGGGCATCCTGTCTGGCATTATCGAATCATGTGTTATTTGCCCCCACTCTCGCCAATAACCGTTGATATTTTCTTGACGCCGCAAAAAAGGTGGCGCGCATTCAATTCTGGGCCGGAATACGGAGGTTTACTCAGCGCATCCACACATCATAACGGGTTGACTTACCCGAAATCTGGTGACTGGGCGCGGGCAGCCCCGCGGGCAAATCCACCTTGCGCGGCCATTTCAGAACCACGCGCTTTTGCGCCACATCCAGTGCTACGCCAATAAGCGCCACCGCGTCAGGGTCCTCCCCGACAATCTCCCGCAACAACCGCATCTCCTGCTTGACCAGCGCCGAATTCCGCCGTGGCGGATGCATCGGGTCCACCAATACTACCTCGGGCGCCAGGCCCGGCAACAGATCCTTTGCATCGCCGTGCAGCAGCTCTATGCGCGCCACAATCTGCGCCATCTCCCCCGCCCGCGCTTTTTCCAGTGCCGCCGCCAGCAGGTTGTGCATCTGTTCGGAGCGCTCGATCAGAGTAACCCGCGCCCCCAGCGAGGCCAGTAAAAACCCGTCCCGCCCCAGCCCTGCCGTGGCGTCCACCACATGCGGACACGCCCCCTTTTTCAACCCCACGGCTTTGGGCAAATCCTGCCCCCGCCCACCGCCAAATCGCAAACGGTGTGCCATCGCTCCCGTGGTAAAATCAATGCTAAGCCGCGCGTTTCCCATAAGACCCTTTCGTGCCGAATTGCACACAAGGCGTCAAGGCATAACGTTTTCGCCGCATTTATCACCACCAGCCCGTGTATTTTCTATCTAAGATTGCTAATCTGACTATAACAACATGCTAACATTGTAACATAACTACATTCCTAGGTATGTAATTGTATTGGGTGCGAATATTATTATTATAATCCAATATGTTAGGAGTATATCAGCTTAGCCTTCTTAAAGAATATCCGGCGGAAAGGCCCATCGGTAACGACCAATGCGCACCGCGCTTACGCCCGCTTGGCCGCCTGCACCTCGCGCTCCAGCGCATTCAAAAAGGCGCTCCGGTCGGCCCTTGAAAACGGCTTCCCCCGCCCCTGGTGAAACGGGTCCGCCGCCCGCACATCATTCATAAGGTCCCGCATAGCGAGTTGATTGCCAATATTGGCCCTGGTAAAAGCATCGCCGTTATGGCGCAGCGCCCGCCCGCCCGCTTCAAGGCATTTTGCCGCCAGCGGAATATCTGCGGTAACGCAAATATCCCCGCGTGTTATCCGGTCCGCGATCCACAGATCCGCCGCATCGGGGCCATCATCGACCACGACAATATCCACCAGCGGGTGCGGGTTGGGCCGCATGCCACCGTTGGACACAATATAAACCTGTAGCTTGTGCCGGTCCGCCACCCGCAAGGTTTCGGCCTTTACGGGGCAGGCATCAGCGTCAATGTATATGATGGTCACGGGCAGCCTTTTTCGATAAATTGTTCCAGCGGGCCAGTTTCGGGGGCATTGTGAATGTCAATCCGCCCATTGGTGACCGGTGCCCGCAGATCGGGGGCAAACACCACCGCGCCGCACACGATCACCCGCATAGGCTGGCCCGCGCGCCCCTCGGTAAAGGCGGCAAACCTCTCGATATCCGGTGCCTGCATTACCAACGTATAGGGCGGCGTGGACAGCGTGCGTAAGTTACGCCGGAAGTTGACCCCGGCTTGCGGCGCAAACACCCCGTCGCCGATTTCGATGCGCACCGGCAGCGGCGCGGCACTGGCCGAAAAAGGCAGAAGCAGCACCAAAATTCGCAATATTTTCATCATGCCGTTACGTCCCATGCAAAATTTCTGCTTAGTGCATTATATGGTCTTCCATCAGGTAGGCCACAAAGAAATAGGAGTGATCATACCTCGCCTGCATCCGGAAAGCCCCAGCCCGAGAGCCAGCGGGGCACCAGACGGGCCTGCCAAAGCACCGTGTTCAACATCAGCGCCGCAACCCGAAGGTGATTCCCGTCGCCAGCGCTTTGTGACTGCGCGCCAAAACCGGATACAACACCACCGCAATGGCCACCACCACCCCCGCTATGATAATATCCAGCAGGGTTGCAAGCCGCACCATGCCCGCATTGGCGGCCACCGTTTGCAGCGGGGCATCTGCGCCCAGCACAGGGCCAAGGAGCGCCGCCGGCGCCACCCCCTTCGCCGTGGCGAGGATAAAACTTAGCCCGGCCCTAGCGGCTGTTTTCGGTCATACATCCAATTCCTCAAACAATTCGGATAGCAAAAACATGGGGGTAAAATCGGCGAATGCAATGCAATATGTAGAAAAACCCTTTTTTTTACCCGCCTCATATTTTTCCCCTATTTAACAGCTTAAAATCCGTAATTCCCGCTGCAACCTATTGTTATTACTATATATAATAGAAGTCCTCCTTTTCTACTAAACTAGTTTAGTAGAAAAGTTTCACCTCAAAGCTATGCTATAATATCTCTTGCCCGCTTAAGGTGAGTAGATTTGAGAGAGAGGCTAGCGCACCACCTGTGAGATAAGCTGCTGCGCACAGGCCGCCGCCGCGCGCTGCGCCAGCACCGTGGTGAGCCGCGGGCCGTCCTCCACCGCTGACGAAATCAACGTGGTGTTGCCCTGATTGCCCTCGCACCGCCCCGAGGCGATCACTGTGCTGCTGGCCACGTCCACGAGGTTCATCTGCGCCGTCACCACAATGCGAAACGCCTCGTCCATCAGGCCAAGGTTGCGCCCCGTGCTATCGGCGTAATACTCCAGCGCCACCACGTCCACAATCACCCCGTGCAGAGCACGCACCTGCGCCAGCCGCGCCACCTTTGACCCGCGCTCAGCCGCGCCGGTTTCCCGCACCGAACCCGCATAAAATGCCCGCACATTCTCCCGCGCTCCAAATTTCGAGATCAGTTCATCCGCGACCATGTTTTCAATAATTGCGCCCGGGTCCACCCCTTCAGGTGTCGGCACCTCGCCTATGCGCGAGCGCGCCCGCTCGTCCGCATTCAGGGTTTCTGTCACCGCTTTGCCAATGAAAAACCCGGCAATGCCGCCGCCAAAGCCCACCCCGTTGCTCTGGGCCACACGGCGCGCAAACGGAGGCGGGCGCTCGGAGGTGCGGGAAAGCGGCTGGCCTGCAATCAGATCAGGGGACAGCGGCTCTGCCTGCTGCGCGGTATTGGTGCAGGCCACAACCGGCAATAGGAATAGGATGGTTCCCCAGATTTTCATGGCCTGCCCCCACATATTTACAACGCAGGCACTTTAGCCCTTTCGCGCATTGGGATGCAATGTCTTCCCCAAAATATGCTCATCGGCCCCGATCACATGGCTGGCGGTGCCAACAATCTTCGGGTCCGGCAGGGGGGCGTTTTCCTCGTCACGGTCAGGGTAGGGTATCTGCGAAAGAAAGTGCCGCATGGTGTTGAGACGCGCCCGCTTTTTATCGTTGCTCTTGATAATCGTCCACGGGGCGTCGGCGGTGTCGGTATAGAAAAACATCGCCTCCTTGGCCTCGGTATAATCATCCCATTTATCCAGGCTGGCGCGGTCAATCGGCGAGAGCTTCCATTGCTTGAGCGGGTCGGTCTCGCGGCTTTTGAACCGGCGGCGCTGCTCTTCGCGCGTCACCGAAAACCAGTATTTGAAAATACGAATGCCCGAGCGCACGAACATCCGTTCCAGCTCCGGCGTTTCCCGCATGAATTCCAGATATTCCTGCGGTGTGCAAAAATCCATCACCCGTTCGACACCTGCGCGATTATACCACGAGCGGTCAAACAACACCATCTCGCCCTTGCTTGGCAGATGCTCGATATAGCGCTGGTAATACCATTGGCCGCGCTCCCGCTGGGTCGGTTTATTCAGCGCCACCACCCGCGCCGCACGGGGGTTCAGATGCTCCATAAACCGCTTGATGGTGCCGCCTTTGCCCGCCGCATCCCGGCCCTCGAACAGCAAAACCACCTTGGCGCCCGTATCCTCGACCCACCTCTGCACCTTCAGCAATTCGACCTGCAAAAGGGCTTTCTGCTTTTCATAATCCGCCCGTTTGATCTTGTCGGAATACGGATATTGCCCCTGCTCGAAACGGCTGAGGGCCGAGGGTTTGCTTTCGGCCAAAGCTTCGGTGGGTGTGGTTTTGCGCATAGCGACTCTCCTCCTGTTTTTCGCCATAGACTGCGCACTAAATGCCGCACCTTGTATTGACTCACATCAATCTTCCGGAATGTTTTTGCTCCGCAATTTCTTTATATCCCCGCGCCGCGCTTTCCCTTCCAGCCGACGGCGTTTTGACGCCAGCGTGGGCCGCGTTTTCACCCGCCGCTTGGGTCGGTGCAGCGCCTGCAAAACCAGCGCCCGCAATTTCTCTTCCGCCAATTCCCGATTGCGCGCCTGTGTGCGGTGCTTTTCGGCGGTGATAATAACCGCCCCGTCCTTGGTCCACCGCCTCCCCGCCAGCTTTTTCAGCCGCACCTTGGCATCGCCCGGCAAATTGGGTGACCGCGCCGCCTCAAAGCGCAGTTCCACCGCCGTAGACACCTTGTTCACATTCTGCCCCCCGGGGCCGGAGGCACGCACAAAGCTCTCGGTCAGCTCCCAGTCCTGCAATGAGATATTTTCGTTAATGCGGATCATCTGTCTCCCATCGGCAAAAAAGGCCAATGCCTATGCTACCTGCTCACAAAAAGAGACCCAAATACCCAAAAGCCAAATCAATTCAGTGCAGTTTTTCCAACTCTTTCAGCGCTTTTTTGGCATCGGCAATCCGGCCAATCGTATTATTGCGCTCTTTGCTGATCTCGCCGATCAATTTTTTCTGCGCGGCAATCGCCTTGCGTATTTCCCCCAAAGACTGCTTATGGTCCCGCGTGATCTGTGCGATTTTTTGCTTCACTTCTTTCTGGAAATCATAAGTCACCGCATCAGACCAGCTATCGCCTTCTTTCAGGCGCGCTACCGTCCAGGCCCAGAATGACGGAGAGGTCATTTTGTCAAAACTATCCGAAAGTATGCCCAAAGAAACAAGAGCCAGAGAATAGCCTTTCTTCTCGTTTTGCACATGTTTGGCTACGGCTTTTCTGGCCTCGGTCTTGATGGGCGCCTGAATCATGACCACAGCGTCTTTGGCAAGTTTCTCGTTGATTTCAATCAGTTCTTTACCCGTTACAGACGCCGCCTTGTAGCCGGTTTTTACCATTTTGCCCAAGCCCACCATCAACTGGCTGACCGTTGCTATGGCGTCTACGGTTGTGCCCCACCTTTTTGCACCTGCGGCGGTTTTTTGTAACTCAGCCACTATAGCCTTGTGCATCTTGTCACTCAATGCTGCGGTTCTTTGCAGCTTTTTAATGGCGTTTTCTGATTGCGCGCGGCGCTTTTCAAAGCTCGCCAAAAGTTTGGTATCCGCTGCCAGCATACCCTGCCATTCCGCGATTTCCTGCGTGATTTTATCCCACTGCGCGGGATTGAAGGGGATGGTGAAAACATCCCCGGGCTGGATTTGCTCGGCTTTCTTGCGCTTGGCGACCAGTTTCTTGTTTTCGGGCGCCTGCCAGATATCCTTCCAGCTTTTTAATTTGTATTTTTTTGCGATGTCAGTCAGGGTTTCCCCTTTTTTCACTTTATGAACCTTCTTTTTATAGGCCATAGGATATCCTTCCCCAAAAAAATTCTTTAACGATTCTGGCATAATGGCGTAAAGAAAATGCCGCGTAAAGATATCTCAGATATACGTCTTCAACGCCACCCTATCCGGAAAATCAAAATGCGGCGTAGCGGAAAACTGCGTCAGGTGCAGCCCGTCTTCCCGCACCGCATAGCGGTGCATCGAGGTGTGGGCGATGTTCATAAACACCTTGCATTTGGCAGGCACATCCAGCGCCAGTGAGAGCGTGGTCAGGGTGGCAATCACCCCCGCCGAGGTCACCATCAGCACCCGCCCTTCCAGCCTGTTGGCATCCTCCAGCGCGCCGGTAATCCGCGCGCAGAAATCGGCATAGCGTTCCAGGCCATCCTCGATGTCCCCGTCCCGCCACGCCGTCAGCAACTGCGGCAGATGGGTGGAGAATTCTTCCTCCGAGCCTGGCCAAGGCACCCCCGCCCGCGCCTCAAGGCTCGCCGCCAGCCCGAAATAATCCATTTCGTTCAGGCGTGGGTCCACCCTGTGCGGCGCATCCAGCCCCAGCCCTTTGGCTGTTTGCACCTGCCGGTTCAGGCTGCCCGAGATCACATGGTCAAACCCCGCATTGGCTTTGATATATTCTCCCAGCCACGCCGCCTGCTGTCGGCCCAAAGCGGAAAGCCGGTCATAACTGGTTTCGGTTTTCGCGCCGGTTTGCGCCTGCCCGTGCCGAATAAGCGTGAGGTCATACATATGTGGCTCCCTGGTAAGCCCCTTCTATAGGCCACCATAGCGCGCGCTTCAATCGCCCCCTGAACCCGCCTCCGCTTTCCGACAGTGCTGCGTCTTTGACGAAGCGACCCCGAGCAAGCCTGCTTCTCCGTCGCCAAAATTCACCAAGCCGTCGCCTTTCCGGCCGTCATGTCGCCTTTCCGGCCGTCATAGAGAGCCTCACCGACGCTACTGCCCTTGCCTGAAGCATCACGCGCCACTCAAAATGCTTTGCAGCCCTCGCTATACCGCATCACATTCCATTGGCAATTCTATTAAACTATCAACCTAGGTATATAGTTTATTGAATACGTGTAAAACGTGTTATATTTCAATAGATTATGATACTCGTCCTGCCCGGTTCGTGCAAAAAAACTTTAGGAAACCCCGAACAAAGCGGGTATAAAGCGGGTATACAGGATTTCGCTAAACCCGGGCTATGGTTCGCAGGATCTACAGCCTGGAAACACTCGCTTAGAGGGAAGCTATATCTGTTCCATGGCCCTGAATTCTCAACCCAACGGTGACTACTAACCTAGGTTAGTAGTTATCATGAGGCGGTAATTCATGCATAATATCATCATCATAACAGGTGGTTTAACGTTAACCCATATATTTTGGCCCAAATTGGCAAGCACTACCAACGGTAGATTATACCAGTTCACCAAACCGAAGTTCGTCGGGGGGCAAATTCGGCGCATCGCATAAGTCGCGCAAAGCCCCATTGTTCAGAGGCTCCTTTATTTGAAATACGCCCGAACCTGCAATTCACCGTACGTCACCCTTTACCCGGAACCCGCCTTGGTCCTAGCATTGCGTCAACTCCACTCCGCGAGCGTCCCATGCAACCTATCGACATCCAAGCCCAAGACACCTCCCTCAAAGGCACGCTCTTCCGGCCGCACAAAGCCCCCAAAGCCGCCATTGTCCTGCATGGTGCCACCGGCGTGCCCGCCCGCTACTACCACAATTTCGCCGACTGGCTCAGCACCCGAGGCTATGCCTGCCTCACCTATGATTACCGGGATTTCGGGGCTTCGACCAATGACCACCCCAAGCGCTCAAGAGCCACAATGGTGGTTTGGGGTGTGCAAGACCAAACCGCTGCCCAAGCCGCCCTCAAGGCCCACCTGCCCGATACCCCGCTTTGGGTGATCGGCCATTCCCTGGGCGGCTTCATGCTGCCCTTCCATCCTCACACCGCCCAACTTTCCCGCCTGATCACCGTCGCCAGTGGCGCAGCCTATGTGGGGGACCACCCATGGCCCTACCGCGCCATGGCGCTCTTGTTCTGGTTTGGGCCCGGCCCCCTGGCCACCAAATTGCTCGGCTACATGCCGGGCAAAGCCATGGGCCTCGGGGCTGACCTCCCCGCGCAGGTCTATTGGCAATGGCGGCGCTGGTGCACATCGAAAAGCTTTTATGAAAACGACCCCGCGCTGCCACCGCTGGCCCCGCCCTATACCGGCCCCCTAAAAATTATCGCCATGGAAGATGATGTGATGATGCCGCCAAAATCCGTCTGGAAGCTGGAGCGCTATTACCCCGAGGCGCAAATATCCCGTCAACGCCTGCGTCCGCAGGATTACGGCCTCAACCGCATCGGCCATATAGAGGTGTTCAACCGCCGCAATGCCGCCCTGTGGCCGGACATTATCAAATAGAAAGGGCCGCCCCCCTGTGGGAACGGCCCAAACTCGAGTTTGGAGGTGGTCAGGAAAGGGGCCACCTGCCGGGGGCTGCCCCGGCTAGATGTCCATCTCCCGCAATTCCTTAACCATGCTCTCCAATATCCCAATAGACATCGGCACCTCCTTTCTCAAAGTTTCAGATAGGGGGAGCTTAGCGCGAAATTTGTTAAAGGCAAATAAATTATGCGCGCGCGGGTGTGAAGCGGGAAATGGCGATGCGGTAAGGCCCCAGCGCCACCAGCGCCAGGCTCATCTTCACGGCAAAATCCGCCAGCGCAAGGCTCACCCAAAGCGGCGCTTCCGGCCCCGCCCCGAACATCGGAATAACCTCCCGCGCCCAGCCGTTGGGTTGGCTCGGGTCCAGAAAGATAAACGCCCCTGCAAAGGCAATGCTGAAGAACAGCAGCGTATCTAGCGAAGAGCCGATAAACGAGCTCACCAGCGGCGCTTTCCACCAGCTTCCGGCCCGCAGCTTGTCAAACACCAGCACATCGGTGAGTTGCGCCAGCAAAAAGGCGGTGCCCGAGCCAAGGGCGATGCGCAGGCTCACGGCAGGGCCGAATTCCAGCATGATTTGCGTGCCCACCAGCGAGCAGATCACCCCGATCACAAATCCTGCCAGCACCACCTTGCGTGCCTGCGCAACGCCATAACGGCGGTTCATCAGGTCGGTGACAAGAAACGCAAACGGATAGGTGAACGCCCCCCATGTCAGCCAGTCCCCCAGCAGGAATTGCACAAGTATATTGCTGGCCACCACAATGGTTGCCATGGCGACCACGCCAAATATCAGTCCACGATTCATCATTTTATCCCGTATTTTTAAAGAAGGTCAGCGGTGACTTCTGCCGGACCACCCGGCTGCCCGCCCCTATACGCTCGCTCGTGAGCAAAGGCAAGCTTGCTTGGCGCGTGTTTTCCCCTATGCTGAGGCCATAACAACCAACGGTATATCCGGAGACGATTGCAATGCTTTACACGTTCAAATTTGCCCCCGCCGCCCTGCTGCTCATCGCGGCCACCCAAAGCTTTGCCCAGGCCAATGAAGAGGCCAGGGCCAAAATAGATGAATGCCGCGAAAAACACTGTAGCGCGCTTTACCTGAGCGGCATTGACGAGCTCACCAGCATCCCGGAGGAGGTCCTCGGCCTGCGATCGGTCACCGAGCTTCGCGTGAGCGGTTCCGGCATCACCGACATCTCTCTGGTGGCCAAAATGCCGGGCCTGCGCACATTGGATATTTCCAACACAGCCGTAACCGACCTTTCCCCCCTCGCCAATTTGCGCGCCCTTGGCCGGCTCGACCTGTCGCGCACCGAGATCACCGACCTCTCGCCGCTGGCGGGGCTTTCAGGGCTGACATATCTTAACCTGCGCAGCACCAATGTGGCCGATATTTCCGAACTGGCCCGCCACCCGGGCCTCACCAGTGTCAACCTCGCCCGCACTCAAGTGACCGATCTTTCACCGCTCGCAGGGCTGGTTGGCATGAAAGACCTTGACCTCGAAGCCGTGCCCGCAACCGATTTCAGCGCACTCGCCGGGCTGCGGGTTGTTACCAACCTGGACCTCTCGAAAACCGCGATTTCCGACCTTTCGGTGCTCTCGAACATGGTAATCCTGCGCGACCTCAACCTGGATGATACGCAGATTTCCGACCTCACTCCGCTGGCCGCCCTCGGCACCCTGCGCGACCTCAAAATCCAGCGCACCCAAGTGACCGACCTCGTGCCGCTTTCCGATCTGGCAGGCCTGACACGCCTGAATATTGACGAGAC
>JALWPC010000523.1 GCA_026995265.1 Paracoccaceae bacterium | reverse complement strand
GGATGGGGGTGGGGACGGTCTCGAACCATTCCACATCGCGTCGGAAGGGATGGAACGTGCCGCCGTGCATTGAGGCCCTGTAAGGCTCTATCGGCAAAACCTGCCCGAGCGCGGTGAAGCTTTGCAAGCCGTCGGGCTGGCGCAGCACCTCGGTGGGCGAGTAGTAAACCACCGTATCAAGCGGATGAATGCGCTTGAGGGGTGCAAGCTTGCCGTGGTTGACCTGCATAAAGCCCCCCGCGCGCCCGATGCGGACATGCGCGGCAGAGGCGACGGCGATCCAGTTTTTGCTCATATCGGTGTCCTTTTGCGCCGTGATAGCATGAATTGCTGACAAAAACCGGCAGCAAATCACCGCTTGCAAAACGCGGGAAATGGCGCAGACTGCGGGCAGGATTCAAAAAGGCAGGCACATGGAAAATATCGTGATTCTCGACGGGGCGCGCACCCCGATTGGCAGCTTTGGCGGCAGCCTGGCGGGCACCCCGCCCACGCAAACGGCGGCGCATGTCAGCCGCGCCGCCATGGAACGGGCGGGGGTGGAGCCTGCGCAGATCGGCCATGTGGTGTTTGGCACGGTGATCAACACCGAACCGCGGGACATGTATCTTTCCCGCGTGGCGGCGATGGAGGCGGGCGTGCCCGAGGCCGTGCCCGCGATGAATGTAAACCGGCTGTGCGGCTCGGGGGCGCAGGCGATTGTATCGGCGGCGCAGGCGCTGATGCTGGGGGATGCGGAATTTGCCTTGGCGGGCGGAGCCGAGGCGATGAGCCGTGCGCCCTACATTCTGCAAGATGCCCGTTTTGGCAAGAAAATGGGCGATATGGCGGCGGTGGATATGATGCTGGCCACCCTGCATTGCCCGTTTGGCACCGGGCATATGGGGGTGACCGCCGAGAACGTGGCGGCCAAATACGGCATTAGCCGCACGGCCCAGGACGCCTTTGCGCTGGAAAGCCAGCGGCGGGCAGCGGCGGCGATCGCGGCGGGGTATTTCACGGGCCAGATTGCACCGATCGAGGTGCGCCACGGGCGCAAGACCGTGGTGTTTGACACCGACGAGCACCCCAAGAGCACCAGTGCCGAGGCGCTGGCAGGGCTGCGGCCGGCCTTTCAGAAAGACGGCACGGTGACGGCGGGCAATGCTTCCGGCATCAATGATGGCGCGGGGGCGGTGGTGCTGGCCACCGAATCGGCGGCGGCCAAGGCGGGGCTTACCCCCAAAGCCCGCATTATCGGCTATGCCCATGCGGGGGTGGACCCGGCGCTGATGGGCATCGGGCCTATTCCGGCGGTGCAAAACCTGCTGAAGCGCACGGGGCGAAAGGCCGATGATTTTGCCGTGATCGAGAGCAACGAGGCCTTTGCCGCGCAGGCCTGCGCCGTGAGCCAGGAACTGGGGCTGGATCCGGCGCGCGTCAACCCCAATGGCGGCGCGATTGCGCTGGGCCACCCCGTGGGGGCTACGGGCGCGATCGTAACGCTGAAGGCGATTTACGAGCTGGAGCGCATTGGTGGCGGCAAAGGGCTGATCACCATGTGCATTGGTGGCGGGCAGGGGATTGCGCTGGCGATAGAGGTATAGGCGCTATTGGGCCGCAATCCGGCTGACATCCTCAAGCATGGCGCGCAGGGCCCGGACTTTGCGGCGCGAAACCGGCACGCGCGATCCATCGCGGAGGGTCAGAAACCGGCGTTCGCCGTCTCTTTCCAGCGCCTGCATGGCGCTGTAGGCAACCCAATGGGAGCGGTGCACCTGTATGCCTTCGGCGGTGTCCGCCTTTTCCATGGCGGCTTTCATGGTCATCCGGCGCAAATGGCTGCCGCGCTCGGTAAAAAACTCCACATAATGGTCGGCGGCAGACATTCGGAGGATCGCCCCGCGTTTTTCAGCCGGTAGCAGAGCAGCCAGATTATCGGCCTTGTGGTGCTGCTTATAGGAATTATAGCAAATATGCCTTTGGGTTTGCCACAGAACGAAGGCATCGGTGAGGCCGAAGAGAAGCAGAAGCGGCACGAAAATATCGGAAAAACCCGGCACGATCTGGTTTTGGAAACTACCGAGCAAAACCGGTGCTACCACCGACAATACCAGCGCTCCGAGGCTGGCGTGCAAAACGGCGACACTCCAGAGGCTAGCGCCGCGCCAGATATGCAAGGGCAAAACAAGAAACATAAGCGTAAAGGAAATCCCCGTGCCCAGCAGCAAAGAGGCCGAAACAACGGAAATGCGGGTCAAAATACCTGTTGCACCAATGGGCACAAACATGCCCGTATTCAGAACCAAAAGCAGAATGACCAGTGCCGAAATGTGGAGCTCGAAACGGGTGAAGCTCCAGGGCAGGATGAGTTTTGCATAGGCAAAACCATCTTTTAACCCCAGAGACCGACGCTGGCTAAACTGTGCAAACAGCACATCTATTGCCCGCAAGCAGGCTTTTGATTTCCGGTGGTATCGGCCTTTCAATGCCTCGAATTGCAACATCAGGCTGCGCTTCATGCGAGTGGTTCCTCGGGGATGGGGTTCCATCCACTATACCACAGTTATTAAGTGTAAAACAAGGCGGGTGTTGGCCTATGTCGGGTTTCTTTGATGTTTTGCCACATATATCTCCGAGGAATCCCACCCGAATGCAGAAAATACAGGGCGCGGGTATCCCCAAAATTTAGGAGCTTTCACTGCGGCTCCCACCAGGGCCTGCCCTTACGGTAGGGATTGCGTAATGTTGGCGGTGACCTGCAAGGCGTGGTTGTAAACAAAGTCGAAACGCGAAAAAGACTATTGCGCCGCCAGGCGGCTTTCGTCCAGATGCTGCTCAACCTCGGCCACCATATTTCGGGAAACCGGAACCTTTTGCCCGCTTCGCAGCCGCAAAAAATACCGCTCGCCCTCCTTTTCCAGCGCAACCATAGCCTTATAGGCCACCCAATGGGAGCGGTGCACGCTGGTGCCGGCGTTCGGGTCGGCCTTCTCTATGGCGGTTTTCATGGTCATCCTGTGCATGTGGCTGCCATTTTCGGTGAACATCTCGACATAGTGATCGGCGGCCGACATTAAATAGACGTCGCCACGTTTTTCGACGGGGAGCAGGGTAGCAAGGGCTTCCTTTGTGTGTTGGCGGCAAAAATGCCTAAAGCAGACACGTTTTCGGTTTTGCCAATAGATGAACAGGTCCGACACCGCATAGATCAGGAAGGTTGGCGGAAAAATATAGGAAAATGGCCGGGATTCGTAGCCCTGTAACCTGAGGGTGATGATCGGTTCAACATAGCTGAAAATGAGCGAACAGAGTATGGCGTGCAGCGCGGTTACCCATATCAGGCTGAGATTATAACGAATGTGCAGAAGCAAGAGCAGAAACAAAACGGACAAGCCGGTGGTGATTCCAAACAGCATCGCAACCAAAATCAGATTTGTGCGGGTGAGCCAGTCCAGCCCCACATAGGGCAGGAAAATGACGGTGCTGAAGGCAATGATCATCACAATGATTGCGGTCACATGGATTTCCATGCGCAGGACGCTGATCATAAAAACCCGTTTGGCATAGGTCAGGGCGTCGGCGAAATCGGGCGCTTCGTTTTTGGATTGCAGCGCATGGAAAAAAGTATCGAGCTGCCGT
>JALWPC010000522.1 GCA_026995265.1 Paracoccaceae bacterium | reverse complement strand
AGGCCAGCCGACACAATGACAAGGGCCAGTGGGTTTACAAAACCATCCGCGCGCGGGCGCTGTGGGGCCAGATCATGCGCAACACTTACGCCGCCGCCGAGCCCGGCGTGCTGTTTCTGGACCGGATCAACGCCGAGAACAACCTCCACTATTGCGAAGTGATCGAGGCGACAAACCCCTGCGGTGAGATCCCTATCCCCGACCACGGCTGCTGCTGCCTTGGCTCGATGAACCTCACCAAATTCGTGGAAAACCCCTTTGGCGCGGCCCGCTTTGACAGCCAAGGCTTTGCCGAGGTGGTCACCACCGCCGTGCGGATGCTGGATAACGTGCTGGACGTGACCGTCTGGCCGCTTGAGGAGCAAGCGCAAGAGGCGATGAACAAGCGCCGCATCGGCCTTGGCTTCACGGGGCTGGGGGATGCGCTGATCATGCTGGGCCTGCGCTATGACAGCGCCGAGGCCCGCGATTTTGCCGCCGACGTGACCCGCCAGATGCGCGACGCCGCTTACCGCGCCAGCATCGAACTGGCGCGTGAGAAGGGGGCCTTCCCGCTGCTGGAGGCGGAAAAATTCCTCGCCTCGGGCATGGCCCGCCGCCTGCCCGACGACATCCGCGCAGGCATCCGCGAACATGGCATCCGCAACTCGCACCTGCTCTCAATCGCCCCCACCGGCACCATCAGCCTTGCCTTTGGCGACAACTGCTCGGGGGGGATCGAGCCGGCCTTTTCATGGCATTACACCCGCAAAAAGCGCGAGCCGGACGGGGCCATGGCCGAGTATCTGGTGGAGGACCACGCCTACCGCCTTTATCGCGAGGCGGGCGGCGATACGGCCAACCTGCCGGAGGCATTTGTCGGCGCGCTGGAGATTTCGGCGGCGGACCACATGCAAATGCAGGCCGCCATTCAGCCCTATATCTGCGCCGCGATTTCCAAGACCGTGAACGTGCCCGCCGATTATCCTTTCGAGGATTTCGAGGCGCTTTATATGCAGGCGTGGAAGGCGGGGCTGAAGGGCATCACCACCTATCGGCCCAACGAGATCACCGGCTCGGTGCTTTCGGTCGAGGGCGACACATTGCCCGCCACCCCCGACACCAGCGCCCCGATGGAGCGGCCGCTGGCGCTGGAGGGCAACACCTATAAAATGCGCTGGCCCGAGAACGAGCACGCGATTTACATCACCATCAATGATGTGATTGTGGACGGCCAGCGGCGGCCCTTTGAGGTGTTCATCAACTCCAAAAACATGGAGCATTATGCCTGGACGGTGGCGCTCACACGGATGATCTCGGCGGTGTTCCGGCGCGGCGGGGATGTCAGTTTTGTGGTGGAAGAGCTCAAAGCCGTGTTTGACCCGCGCGGCGGGGCGTGGATGGGCGGGAAGTATGTGCCCTCTATCCTCGCGGCCATTGGCGGGGTGATCGAGGGGCACCTGGTGGCCATCGGCTTCATGGAAGCGGGCGGCGCGCTCAAGGCCGACCCCCACCCCGCGCCCACCGTTAAACCGCGCGGCCCCGCCTGCCCGAAATGCGGCCAATATGCCCTGCGCATGGCCGAGGGCTGCATGACCTGCATGGAGTGCGGCCATAGCAAATGCGGGTAGGGGCCTAAGCCTCGTTGCAGGTAAGGTTCTTGAGGGTTAACGGGGTGCTGCCATCCATGCGGTAGGACATTAAAGGCCCCTGCTTGCCGGCGGAGTAATCAAGACAAAGGGCATTTGGCGCTTGCAATACCGGTGTTCCTGTGAGCCAGTAATGCCCGAAAAATACCGGTTTGGCACTTGCCGGATAGGCCATGGCGGCCACATTGTCGGGTAGGCCCCCCGTTGGAAGGTCGCTTGCATTGGGCACCGACATGGCAATATCGGCCCATGTCCGCCCATTGGCATTCCACCATTTCACACGCACTTCCGTGCGAAGATTCCCGTCTTTGTCGGCAAAGGTATGGCCATTGGGCAGGGAGATTTCCGGGCCTTTTGTGATGGTCTCGACCAGATCATTCAATATGTGGCTCTTGTCTGCCGCCTGAACAAGCTGCGCTTCAGTCAGCGCGCCTGCCGTGGTGTGGGCTGCCAGTTTGGCAATCCGCGCTTCATCCCAGCAGGCATGGGCAGCGCGAAAACCGCGCAGTTCAAGAAAGAGCGGCAGGCTGCGCATCCATGCGATGACCTCACGTGTTTTCTCGCTTTTTGGGGGAAATTCGTGCAGAAAGCTCTGATGCTGGCGCAGGTTTTTTACGGACCACGCACGCAAAGGCGCGCCCGTTTCCGGGTTGTTGGTGTGAAAGTGAATGGCGTTTAGTTCGTGGTTGCCCATGACGGCCAACGCGGTTCCGGCGTCCAGCATGCCCCGAACCAGGCGAATAACGTCTTCATTGCGCGGGCCACGGTCTATGAAATCCCCGAGAAACAGGCATTTACGCGCAGGGTCGGCATGCCGCCATGCACCTTTGCGCTCTTGGTAGCCAAGGGTGCGCAAAGCGTGGGTGAGTTTTTCAAACTGTCCGTGGATGTCGGGAATGATGTCAAACAGGGTGACCTCCAGTCCGGCTTCGCCAATAGATGATTACAGCCTCAAAACAGGCTGCGCCAGTTCCACCGCTTCTGCAAGGCCTTTCTCGGCCCCGTAGGGCGCGTTGACCAGCACCAGCCCGCTGCCGGTCATGCCCTCGCCGTCTTTCAGGTCAAAGCTGACCTCATGGCGCAGGTATTTCAGCTTCAGCCCGTTGATCAGCGCTTCGTGGCGGCGGGCGGGCAGGATCGGATACCAGATCATCACCGTGGCTTCCGGCCATTTGGCTATCAGCTTATGGGTGAAATCAGTCACCTGTGCATATTCGGTTTTCACCTCGTAAGACGGGTCCACCAGCACCAGCCCTTTGCGGGGCCTGGGCGGGGCGAGGGCGAGCACGCCCTCAAAGCCATCCCGCTTGTGCACGGCGGTGGTTGCGTTGCGCAGGGCCTTGCGCAGGGCGCCATATTCGGCGGGGTGCAGCTCCATCAGGTGCAGGCGGTCCTGTTTACGCAGCAGGGTTTGGGCAATGAGCGGCGAGCCGGGATAGGCGGCGGCGCCAAAGCGCTTGCGGGCGGTGTCGAGGGCCGTTTTTAGCGGGCAATCGGGCAGGCTGACGGCCTCGATGCCTTCCGTGGCCTCCCCCGTTTTCAGAGATTCAGGTGCGCTCAAATCATAAAGCCCGCGGCCAGCGTGGGTTTCCATATAGGAAATTCCACGGGTTTTGCGTGTGAGCAGTGTGAGGAGTCCCGCGAGCACAAGGTGCTTGTGCAGGTCGGCAGGGTTTCCGGCGTGATAGGCGTGTTGGTAAGATAACATGGGGCTTGATAACGGCTTGCCCATGTTCATGGCAAGAACCATAGAAGAGATGGATTGGCGCGAGATGACAGATTTTCATCAACCAAAAATTGCAACACAACTACTAACCTAGGTTAATAGTTTTTCATAAATCTTGAAAACGGCATTAATTACAATGTGATAAAGCGTATCATGAGACTCAACCAGCTTGTTAATCTGCTCGGAAAAGACCACCCACCTATCAGCCGGAAAAAAGGCCGCAGGGGGTTTTCGACTCCTACATTAAGCTCTATACAATGCCTGACAGAAACAC